>CAIPEB010000612.1 GCA_903863885.1 uncultured Planctomycetaceae bacterium
ACCCGACCATATCGACGGACGCGGCTCTTCTCCCCCTTGGCGACTTGGCGCCTTTGCGTGAGGCCCCGATTTCCCCTCGCGCAGACAGTTCCTCTCGCCAAGACGCAAAGACGCAAAGAAAAAAAGCCTACCCGACCATATCGACGGACGCGGCTCTTCTCCCCCTTGGCGACTTGGCGCCTTTGCGTGAGGCTTCGATTTCCCGTCGCGCAGACAGTTCCTCTCGCCAAGGCGCAAAGACGCAAAGAAGAAGAGCCATACGTGCGAAATCGTCGGACGGGGCTCTTCTTACCCTTGGCGACTTGGCGTGAGTCATCGATTTCTTACATCACGATCTCACGCTCACGGGAACTCGCCAAGTATCTTCTGTCTGCTTCGGTCAGCCTGAGGGAGAGCCGGCGCTGCGCCGGGCCGCGTATACACGGCGAACCCATCGTCTTGATACACACGAGGCCAATCGCTGTTCTTCAGAACGGACTCCAGCGCGCTCCATTTCGGAATCAGCACGGCATCCGTCGCGTACCGATCGAGAACTCGACGCCAGTCTTGCGCGGTGGCGTAAAGCCCCTGGTTCTCTTCTGCCAGCCAGGGCGGATAGGCGACCTCGTAGCGGCCGTCCATCGAGACTTTCACACGGGGATGCATTTTCCACATGACATAGGAGCCGTCGTTGAAATGCGTCATCAGATTGCCGCGGAAACCGCACTGTTTCAGGTACGAGACGGGCCCGACCGGATAGATGATCTTCTGCACCGAACTCGGCATCCACGAAATCTGGTAACCGGGGACAAACAGTAGCCAGGGTTTCACGGTCGCGGCCTGTGTGACGGCCATGGCGCACGCGGCGAGCCAGGCCGCCAGGATTACCATTTCCCATCGCGTCCAGACATTCGCTGTGGCCTCCGCGAGACGCGTCGGTTCCAGGTAACCCGGCAGGCAGACAAACCAAGCCAACGCATAAAACGGCAGCAGCCGGATATGCAACGCCGCGAGAAAGGCCGTCACCAGCACAATCACCAGTCCGCGACAGTTCCTGGGCCCGCGACTGATGACCGCATAGCTCAACAGCAGCAGGGAGCCGGCGAACATGACCTGCTGGCACGGAAGGCTGACCTGCCAAATCGGCGCCCACTCCGCAACGTACGGGCGTTCGAGTCTCGTCGCATGCCAGAGATACTCAAAATAATGCAGCCCGTAGGGATTCAGCGCGATCAGGCAGAACATGGCCATTCCCGTCGCAAGCAGATGCCGGTGCGGCTGGCGTCGAACCAGTTGCTCGAGCCAGTGCAGTGCAAACCAGCCCGCCCCCACGAGGAACCCTGCGTGGAGATTCAACCATGCGGTGAACAGCAGCAACCACGCCGCGAGCCAGCGTCTTCGACCGTCAACGTCGAGTTGAATCAGGTACAGCAGGACTGCAGCGCCAACGAGCGAATACATTTGGGCTCGAACGGTGGAGAACCCCACTTCGGCCATGAGAATCGCAACCGGAGCCAGGACGAGCAGGAGCACGCTGGAGCCCCCGCGCCGGCGGGCGGCCAGCCAGCCGAAAATCGCCATGGCGAACGCGAGTGCATATTTCAGTGCTACGATACCCGGGGCTCCCGCCGACGTGGCCAGCAAGTAGGCGATGATGCCCGCACCCCATTCATGGTGCACAACGGGAGAGATGGTCGGCGTGTACGCGAAGGTATCGTCGCGTGGCACATGACGCTGGCTTATGATCTCGCGCGCGAGGGCCATTTCGTGCCAGATGTCCGGATCGACGACGTTGGCCGAGATACGACAGGCGAGAATGACAGCCACGCCGCAAAGGGCCGCGAAACGCGTCATGGATCTCCCCTGCTCCCGCCCGTCACGACCCGGTGCTGCCGGCCGTATCTTTCGGTCGCCCTCCCCAGCGGATCGCATCAAGCATCGCCCGCCAGAGGCCGCCCCAACGCGTCGGCGATCTTCCCTTCTCGTCCCTGGCAGCCAGGGCTTGCAGGCAATCGTCGGCCATCAATTGCGCCGTCGCGTATCGCTCATCCGGCGACTTGGCCAAAGCCTTCAAGCAGATCCGTTCCAGTTCGGGAGACACGCTTCGCCTCACGCGGCGCGGTGGAACCGGACGCCGGAATTGTATGTCACGTGAAAGACGCGTCGTATTTCCGTAGAACGGACGGCGTCCCGTCAACAACTCGTAGAAGATCACCCCCAGCGAGTAAATATCACTGCGGCGATCCACATAATGTGCTTTGCCACAGGCCTGCTCCGGAGACATGTACGCCGGAGTACCCATGATCGAAGCCGAATCTTCCTTGCCGTTGGACTTCCCGCTGCGAATCAGCCGCCGCGCTTCCTGATAGCGCTCGACGGCATTAGCAGATCCCATATGAAGGGACCGCGCCATGCCGAAATCGAGGATGTGCGGCTGGCCTTCTGCGTCGATCACCACGTTGCTGGGCTTGAGGTCTCGATGCACGATGCCCGCCTCGTGGGCACAATGCAGTGCCGCAGCCATCGTGGCGCAAAGCTGTGCGGCCTCCCAGGGTTTCGCGCGGTGGCTATCGAGCCACTTGTCGAGATTGCACCCGCCAATCAGATCGCTGACGACAAATACGCGTCCCGCACACTGGCCGAACTCCCGGACGCGGACGATGTTCGGATGGCGGAGCTGCATCGCGGCATCGGCCTCGCGCAGCAGGGACTTGGGGTCGGTATTGCCAAAGCTGCGCCAGGAGATTTTGATCGCAACCAGTTCGTGGTTGGCGCGATCACAACCCTTCCACACGTCACCGAAGCTGCCGCCTCCCAGCCGCTCGATCAGATAGAAGCGACCGAAATCACGCGACTGTGACGACGCCTCGGCACCGAGCGGACTTGTGCGCCTACAGTACGGACACCCGTCCTCGCCTTCCGAAACACCGGCGTCTTCAGCCAAGGCACGCTGATAATATGGACAATCTTCTCGCACGGACTTCACTCAATTGCAGCACGCTCGACTCCGTCACCCAACGCCGGTGGGGGTTCCCTCCGGCTCCCGAGGATTTCCAAAGTAACCTTCCCAGGCCAATTCCACAACATCCTCAGTCAATTCGAACGCCCGTTGATGCAGGCTGCAGATGTCGCGCGCCCGCTCGATCAGATCCCGAGGCTCGGATGCGCGCAAATCCCGTCCCTCAATCCGATAGCGGGAGAGGATCTTCTCCATCAGGCCGCTCGGTACCCTC
>CAIPEB010000613.1 GCA_903863885.1 uncultured Planctomycetaceae bacterium
GATTTCGGCGCCGCTGGTGCCGCCGCGTCTGGTGCGGCCGCGGGCGCCGCCACGGGCGCGGTTTCAGTTGCGGTCTCTGGCGCGGCTTCGGCCGAACCGGTGAACGCGAACGAACTGATGATCGTCCGATCGGCCTCCGCGAATTTTTCGACCAGTCGCGCGTCCATCGTGAAGACGATCGCCGCCTGATGTCCCTTGTCATCGGACAGATGGTAGTACGACCATTGAATCGGCAATTCGGAGGCGGTGCCCGATACGACAGCTCGCAGCACTCGCAAGCCGCCGTCGGTGGACTCCTGAGTAACGTCTCGGAATTCGCCGAAATGCTCGCCCAGAGCGCGTTTCACGTCGGCCTGGAATGACTCCACGGATACCCGCTGTCCCGCAGGCAGATCGGGCAGTCGCGACGCATTGCACTGGGCAATCAGGTCGCCTTGATCGAGCATTCGCAGGACGGTCAAGTCGGTGCGATCCATCATGACTCGCCACTGCCGCGTATGAAGCAGCTGAAAGCGACCCGCCGAAGAGGCCAGTGACAAGAGGGTCGAACCCGGCCCCGGGTCCAATGTGAGATCCTTGATGGTGGCGTCGGACAACTCCGCGCGAGGCGGCGTCGGCGCAAGAACCTCCCGCAGTTTAGCGACGACTTCGAAGCCCGGTTCCGCCGCGCTGCTGGCTCGTTTCTCCGAAATCGACAAAGTGATCCAGGTGAACGTCCCCTGTTTCAGATCGAAGTTGTATTTGCCGCGGACTTGAATATCGCTGGAAACGCCCCGCACGGACCCGTTGACGCTTCCTTCCAGGTCGACGATAGCCAGCGACTTCTCGACCTGCCGCAGTGTACTTTTTACATCGGTCTGCGTAATCGCATCGAGACAAAGCAGGGCTGCGACGGCCGAATTGTCGTGATTCCAGGACTGGCCGAGCGAAATTGCCTTGTCCGGAAGCAGGCGATAAAGGGCCGCACTGTTTGCCTGCGTTTCCAATAACTCCAGTTCATCCCGGGTAAAAGGAGCCAGCGGCGAGAACAGAACCGTTTCTGTTGCAGTAACTTGTGTCGCGGCGAGGCGGCGGTCGGGGTGCAGGGATGTCTTCTGGGAGGTCTCCCCGATTCGCAATTCGGCTGCCGCTGTGTCATAATACCGGACGCTGCTGCGGCACTTGTTTTGCGTATCCGACTTGAGTACGCGTTCGTCGTACAGCAGTTCGCCGTTCACCTGCAGCGGCACCTGGGTCACTTTTTTATCTTCGCCGTTGATTTTCAACTGTCCGCTCACTTCCAGTAACACGCGGACACGTTGAAATTGATCAGGAGTTGTGGTCGCGCGAAGCTCGTACTTGGTGGCCTCTTCC
This sequence comes from uncultured Planctomycetaceae bacterium, assembly GCA_903863885.1. GTDB lineage: Bacteria > Planctomycetota > Planctomycetia > Pirellulales > Pirellulaceae > CAIPEB01. The sequence continues at coordinate 1,354 of CAIPEB010000613.1, forward strand.
GGCCGTGCCGTGCCTGCCAGACCGAGAATCAGGACGGTCAGACCGAGAAGAATTTTTTGTCGAGGGGCGTCAGACAGAACGAAGGTGGTTCGGCGTTCGTCGAATAGCATGACGCGGCTCCAGGAGGGGGCGTAGGTTCCGCAAAGTTTGCGCAATCGAAATCATCGTCCTTTGCGGGAATTTTTTTCAGTGAAAGGCACTCCAATTGCTTAAATGATTCGGGGCCGCCGGAAACTGCCACAATCGCCGAAAGGGCGAATGTTTGTAAGTATATTGTTTCGTGTGGTTTACGATAAAATGCGAAGAGACAGCCGATTTGCGGGTGTTTTGATTTAGTTCATCAACCGTCGCAAGAAAGCGCGAACTTTCCGGGCCGGTTGTGTTACTTAATCTGGTGGACCGGAAAGAATAGGAGTTAAGGAGTTAACCGTTGAGGCGTAGGCGTCACCAGGGCTGGTGCACGCTCGAACGAATCAGGATTTGCTCTGTGCGGGGCGGTAGGGAGCCGCAGGGAATCTGCCAGGGCAGTTCGAAACGGAAGAAGATGACTGCCATGCATACCAGTTATCACAATTCGACGATTCAGCAGCTTCGGGATCAGCAGGTTCGATTTGCGCCTCGGGAGAAGAAAGTTGAGCAGGTGAACCGCGCCGAGTCCCTCTTGGCGGAAATCGATCCGAAGAAGACGTACAGCTACGAGTACCTGTGTTTCCGGATTACCGAGTACCGGCCGGATACTCAGCCGCAGGCGATCATGTCGGGTGCGGAAGCGAGGCACGATCTGCAGTTGTTTGTCGAGGATGTGTCGGACGCGGCGGACATTCGTGTGGAGGATGTGGGTGAAGCCGTCCACACCGTGGAGCAGGTGAGTCAGTTACTCAATGTTTCGACGAAGACCATTTCGCGATGGCGCCGCCAGGGCCTGGTGAGCCGCCGTTTTATTTTCGATGGCCGCAAGCGGGTGGGATTTCTTCACAGCAGTGTGGATCGGTTTGTCGAGCGGAACGCCGACCTTGTCAAGCGGGGTGAGCGGTTCAGCCAGCTGACGGCCGACGAGCGGCAGCAGATCATCGAGCGTGCGCGCCGGATGGCTCAGGTTGGCGGTCGTCCGTCGCAGGTGGCCCGCAGGATCGCCAAGCAGATGGGACGGAGCGTTGAGACGGTGCGTTACACCTTGAAGCAGTATGACGACAAGCATCCGGATCTGGCCGTATTCCCGAATCGGACGGGGCCTTTGAACGAGGATGTGCGCCGCAAGATCTACCAGCAGTACCGGCGGGGCAGTTCCGTCGAGACGTTGGCGCGGCGGCACTGCCGGACCCGCACGAGCATTTATCGCATCATCAACGAGATGCGTGCGCGGCGGATCATGGAATTGCCGCTGGACTACATCTACAACCCCAGTTTCGAGACGGATTCCGAAGCGCAGTTGCTTGGGCCGCTCCCGGTCAACGACGAGGCTCCGAAGCGGAAGTCGCGTCCTCCGGCGGGGCTGCCTCCGTACCTGGCGTCCCTGTACGAAACGCCGCTTCTGTCGCGGGCGCAGGAGTATCACCTGTTCCGCAAATTCAACTACCTGAAGCACCTTGCCTGCCGGTTGCGGGAGAGGCTTGCCCCCGGCGGCGCCCGGAGCAGCGTCATGGACCGCATCGAGGCGCTTTACGACGAGGCGGTGCGGACGAAGAACGAGATCGTGCAGGCCAACCTGCGTCTGGTGGTCTCGATTGCCAAGCGGCACGTCACGGCATCGGACGACTTTTTCAGTCTGGTCAGCGACGGAAACATGTCGTTGATTCGCGCCGTGGAAAAATTCGACTATGCGCGGGGCAACAAGTTCAGCACCTATGCGAGCTGGGCGATCATGAAGAATTATGCCCGTTCGATTCCTGCCGAGAATACCTGGCACGAACGATACCGGACCGGAAACGAGGAGCTGTTCCTCGCGTCCACCGATCGTCGCTCGGACCAGTTCGAGCAGGAACGGGTCAACGTGCAGCAGCACGAAGCCCTGATGCGAATCCTGAGTCGGCTCGACGAGC
>CAIPEB010000614.1 GCA_903863885.1 uncultured Planctomycetaceae bacterium
GTGTCGAGCAGAGTCTGGAGTCTGGAGTCTGGAGGAAGAGGAACATCCTGCCGACTACCGGCATCCGATCTCCGCTCGGTCACTCCGAACGAGCTTCCGACTCGACGTGCGCCTCGGTGGGCGTCCCGGTGGAAACCGCGGGGATCCCTTCCGGCGACATCAGGCGGATCTGCCAGCCGCCGCCCATCGCGCGATAGACCTTGACCAGTCCGAGCGCCACGTTGCCCTGGGCCTGGGCCAGCGATTCCTGCCGCTGCACCAGTCGCTCCTGGATCAGCGCGACGCGATTGAAGTCGGTGAGCCCGCCCTTATATTGGGCAATGGCCTCGTCGAGCGCTTTCTTCGAGGCGTTGACGCTCTCGTTCATAGCCCGCACTTCTTCCTGCGATTCGAGAAATCGCACCAGGCCGCCTTCGACCTCTTCGTTGGCCTTCAGCAGTGTCTGCTGGTACGTCGCGACCAGTTCCTGAAAACGATCGTCGTGCCGACGCACGTTGTTCATCAGCCGACCGTAATGGAGGATCTTCCAGCGAAACGCCGGACCGATCGAACCCTGAAACGATCCCGAATCCAGAAGGTCGCTGAGGTTTTCGGAACTCCAGCCGATCGTGCCTACCGCGGATACGGTTGGATAGAATTCGGCCTCGGCGACTCCGATCATCGCATTCTGGGCCGCCACCTTGCGTTCGGCGCGCCGGACGTCCGGTCGACGAGCGATCAGCTGCGCCGGCAGACCCACGGCGACGCTGGAATCGACCTTGGGAATCGGCCCCGCGCCCAAAACGGACTTCAAGTCCTCCGGCGGGGCACCCAGCAGAACACATAACCGATTGTTGGCGTCGCGCAGCGGTATCCGCAACTGCGGCAGCAGCGCTTCGGTGTTCGACAAGTCGCTCTGCGCCTGGTTCACGTCCAACTCGCTGGCCTGACCGCTCTTGAACCTCGCGGTGGCCAGTTCCAGCAACTCGCGCTGGATGCGCACGTTTTCTTCGGCATACGCGATCCGCTGTTCATACGTGCGATACTCGACGTAGGTCGAGGCCACATCGCCCAGCAGCGTGACCAGCACGTCGTCGTACTGTTCAATCGATGCATCCAGATCGGCCTCCGATGCCTCGATCGCACGACGCAATCGGCCCCACAGATCCAATTCCCACGCAAGATTGAATCCGTATTGCCACTGCTGGTACCAGCGAGCCCCCAGGTACTCGCGGTTGGGAACGTTGATGCTGAGTCCCTTGGAGGCAAAACCGCCACTGCTGTCCTGCGATTGCGGGAACAGTTCGCCGACCGTGATCCCCAGTTCGTCGCGGGACTTCAGCACGCGGAACCCGGCTTCGCGCAATGTCAGGTTTTGACGGGACGCCGACTGAACCAGTTGTTCAAGAATCGGATCGTTGAAAGCCGTCCACCACTCGGTATCCTCGGCCGAATCGGTCCGAACTCGTTCGTCGTCGGCATTGATCCATGTCTGAGCAACCGGCGCGGCGGGCTTCGCATAATTCGGTCCGACCTTGAAGCCGTTCTGAAGATACTCGGACCAAGGCGTGCATCCTGCGGATCCGACGAGCACAAAGCACATGCCCGCCCATAGCAGTCGATTCGCCGCGCGGTGCCATCGCATCTCGGCCTCCCTGCGTTTGCACGCTGCGCAAACCCAAGCCCCCCCGAGCCGCGCATACCGTATGAGTTCGGCGTACTTGTCCATACTTTCAGACTTATCGGCATTACCGCGAAATCCGTTAAACTCGAAATCGAGATTTCACGTTTACCAGAACACCCCAGCTTCCCAATTCGCGATACAATGGGCCCGCCCGAGTGAAATCAGTGCGTAACCATGGCAAGCGTTGAGCACAAACGGCTCAACGCAATTGGCGCTGAAGGGAACTTTCCGGAGGTGTAAGTGATGCGGTACCTACCCGCTTGCAGTCTGGCGTGCGCAGTCCTGTTGGGGTTCGGCAGCCTGCTTGCCGGCGAACCCGTTCCACAGCGATCGGAGTTAAGCAGCCTGGCGCCGTGTCCGGCGAGAACGGCACCGGCGGTCGACTGGCTGGTCGACGCCTCAAGCTTCAAGGCAGGCGTCTTCCGTGGCACCGCGCCGGATGAACTGGTCTTGGCCAACGGCCTGATCGCACGCACGTTTCGGTTGAAACCGAACGCAGCCTCCGTGGGGCTCGACAACCTGGCAACGGGCGAAGCGATCCTGCGCGGCATCAAGCCGGAAGCGATCGTGGAAATCGACGGCAAGCGTTATGAAGTCGGTGGACTGAAAGGCCAGCCGAACTATGCGTTTGTTCGTCCCGAGTGGCTCGACAAGCTGCAGTCCGATCCGGCCGCGTTCGAGTTCACCGGATTCTACGTCGGCAAGCCGGCCGAGCGGCTGGCCTGGAAACAGGTCCGGCACCACGCGCCGGACGTGAAATGGCCGCCCGAGGGCGTCGCACTGAGATTGGATTTCACACTTCCGGCCGAACGACGAATCAGTCTCTCGGTGCATTACGAACTGTACGACGGTCTGCCCTGCTACGGCAAATGGCTGACGCTCTCCAACGGAACGGATCGTGCGATTCGCTTGAACCGGTTTTCCAGCGAGGTCCTTGCCGCAGTGGAACGTTCATCGGAGGTCGACGAGTTGACCGTCGGCAAGATCCCGCCGCCGCTGCACGTCGAAACCGACATGGCATTCAACGGCATGATGGCGGCGGGGGCCAATCGGCGTTCATACCGATGGCTGTCGGACCCTGATTTTTCCACCCAAGTCAACTACGCGAGGCAGACGCCCTGCCTGCTCGACGTCGGGCCGGAGCTCGGGCCGGACCAGGAAGTGAGGGCGGGTGAGAGTTTTGAGTCCTTTCACGCCTGGATCATGCCGCTGGGCGATACGGACCGCGAGCGTCAGGGTTTGGCTGTGCGGCGCATGTATCGCATTATCGCACCGTGGGCCACGGAAAATCCGTTGATGATGCATTGCCGCTTCGCCGACGAACGCTCCGTCACGGCGGCGATTGACCAGTGCGCTGAGGTCGGATTTGAAATGCTGATTCTCACCTTCGGCAGCGGCTTCGATCTGGAAAACAGGGATCCCGCGACTCTTGCCCTGGCTCAGAAGTACTCGGCCTACGCGCGAAGCAAAGGCATCGAGATCGGCAGCTACTCGCTGCTCGCCTCGCGAGCCGTCGGCGGCGGAAACGATGTCGTGATGCCCGAAGGCCAGAGCCCGACTTTCGGCAATTCACCTTGCCTGGGCAGCGAATGGGGCAGGAACTACTTCAGCCGCCTTTATGATTTCCACCGAGAGAGCGGCTTTACGCTGCTCGAACACGACGGTTCGTATCCCGGCGATGTTTGCCGGAGCGAAGAACACCCGGGGCACCGCGGACTTGCCGATTCGCGATGGACGCAGTGGCGGACGATCTCGGACTTTTACAAATGGTGCCGGGCCCAGGGCATCTACTTGAACGTGCCCGACCACTATTTCCTCGACGGTTCCAACAAGACCGGCATGGGCTACCGCGAAGTGAACTGGTCGCTGCCGCGCGAGCAGCAGGTGATCCACACCCGCCAGAACATCTTTGACGGGACGTGGGAGAAAACCCCGAGCATGGGTTGGATGTTCGTGCCCCTGACCGAGTATCAGGGGGGCGGCGCGGCCGCAACCATCGAACCGCTCGACGAGCATCTCGATCACTACGAGCGAATGCTGACCTCGAATCTGGCCATGGGCGTGCAGGCCTGTTACCGCGGCCCGCGGCTGTACGACAGCGAGCGGACCAAGTCGATGGTCAAGCACTGGGTGGACTGGTTCAAAGCGCACCGCGAGATCCTGGAGAGCGACCTGATCCACGGCCGACGCGCCGACGCGCGCGATCTCGACTGGATGCTGCACGTGAATCCTAAACTGAAGGAGAAAGGGCTCCTCGCCGTCTTCAATCCGCTCGATCAGACCGTCGAACGCACGCTGCGAGTGAATGTCTACTACACAGGACTCACCGACAAAGTCCAGGTGAGCGACGAAGGCGGACCGGCCAAAGAATACACGGTCAACCGCGACTACCTTCTTGAACTTCCCGTCCGTGTCCCGCCGCAGGCCATGAAGTGGATCGTACTCCAGTAACCTCGCGCAGCACGGCAATCCATGGTTGTGGAAGAACCCTCGCAATTGCGGTTAAGGTCGAGCGAGGAGATGCTGTGCATGCCCCTCTCCGGCCCTGGCGTGCCGACTCTACCAGAGAGGTCGTGCGGTTTAGGAACCATTTGGACATAACGACTCAGCTTCACCCGCCCGCGTGCGGGAGGGTCGGCCGCGCAGCGGTCGGGGAGGGACTTCCGAACCAGCAGTGAATTCTACGACTAGCGGCGCGGTAGCCCTCTCCGGCCTTCGGTCCGACTCCCCCAGAGGGAGAATGAAGCATAACTCACGACGGTGCAACCACTTCTACACCGCACGACCTCATCGGAAGAGTGAATTTACGAACACGAACTAACTTGCAACCTTCCCACGAAAAAAGAACCATGATTCGCACCATCTGCACCGATCGCAGAACGAACGGGCTTGAGATTCTGTTTTGCGTTGTTTTTCTGCTTCTCGTTCAAACAACGGTTGCGAGTGAATCCGCCGCGATGCCCAAGCCTGCGCCGGAGGGCGTCGTTCTGCAAAACGAAGTGTGCCGATTCACGATCGGCAACGACGGCAAGAACCGATCGCTGGTCAATCTCGCCGACGAGCAGGACCACTCGCTGCCCGGATCGCCGTTCATGCTTGCCGGTCAAGCGTCCAAAACTCTGACGTCGTCCAAGGTCGAGTGCAACGGCGACGTGCTGACCGTGTCATTCGCCGATAGTCCGTGCATCGCGACGGCCAAAGTCGAGATCCGCCCGAGGTACTTCACGCTGACGGTCATGGACATCACAGGGGGCGAACTGGATTGGCTTCAGTTTTCGAACTTGGGAATGAAGAAGAGCGACCATTCCGGTTCGCTTGTGAACGCGGCGTGGAACAGCCAGTTCGCCATTTGCGTCATGGCCTGCAACGCGCAGGTCGACTGCGGATCAAACGGCGTGCTCACGGCGCGTGCTTACGGCAAATACGGAATCAAGGGTGCCAAGGCCGCCATCATCGGCGTGCCGACCGGTGGCCCGAGTCCGTCCGACCGACTGCTCGACGCGATCGAAACCGTCGAAATCGAACAGGGCCTGCCGCATCCGACGCTCAATGGCGTTTGGATCAAGCGGGCCCCCGAGCGATTCGCCTCGTACTTGATGGTCGCCGGCGTCAACCAGAACAACGTCGATCAGGTAATCGATTTCGCGCGCGGCGGGTTTGGCTGCATCGAGATCTTCTGGGAAAAGAGCACGCCGACTTACGCCCCGAATCCGCAGCAGTTTCCCGATGGCGTCGCGGGGCTCAAGCAGGTCGCTGACAAGATCCATGCGGCGGGTTTGCAGTTGGGCATGCACGTAATGCAGGGCATGGTCGGCTGGGGCTCAAAAGAAGATCCGTATATCACGCCCAAAGCCGATCCGCGACTGCTCCAGGATCGCCACGCGACATTGGCTGCGCCGATCGACGACAAGAGCAGCGAGATCCGCGTGAGAGAACCGGTCAGCGACTGGCCTGAGCAGGGCGACCTGCACGTCGACGGCGAGATCATCCGCTACGAGCAGAGAACTGCCGACGGCTTTGCGAAATGCCAGCGAGGACTGTGGGGAACCACGAAGGTCAATCACGCGGAGGGCACGCGCATCGGCCACCTGGTCAATTGCTTTCCAATCTGGGGCTACACGGTCTACAGTCCCGACGTCGAATCGACGATGGTGGATGAAATCTGTGATCGCATTGCGGGCGTGTTCAACGAAGTCGGAACCGACATGGCGTATTTCGACGGCGGAGAGGAAATCGCAGTCCAGCCGCCTCGCTGGCGCAACCAGGGGCGGACGGTGCTCGGCGTGCAGTCGCGATTGAAGAAGCCGATCATCGTCGAGGGGAACGATCTCTACACTCATCATTCCTGGCACGTGATCTCGCGCGGCGGACCGAGCTTCGACCCGATCTATTTCGGCCGGCGCGCCTATTCGCTGCGATTCAAGGCCCAGAACCCGATCAATTGGGCCGACAATCTGCTCACAGGAGATGTGGGGTGGTTCACGGCGCACACGCACTCGCCCACGACCGACGCAGTCACCCCCGACGAGGTCGAACTGCTGTGCCTGAAAGGTCTGGGCGGAAAAGCCCCTTTCTCTTTCATCGTGGACGCGAACAACCTGCAGGCCAACAAACGCATGCCGGAGATCCGCGAGATCATCCGCACGTGCGATGAACTGAAACGCAGCAATTACTTTTCCGAACAGGCCTGCGCGGAACTGCTTAAACCGATGACCGAACATGTGCTTGACCGCGCCGCGGACGGCGGATGGGATCTGTGTCCGAGGCAGTTCGGCCCGCCGCGCGTCGTCGATGCGAACAATCCCGTTCTCTGCGAGTGGACCTCAAACAACCCCTACGACGCTCAATCGCCCTGGCTGCGGATCCGAGCCCGCACCGCATTGGCGAAGTTCGGCGCGAAAGGCAATCTGGTTTTGGCCGATCCAGCCGGCGGAATCCCGTTCGCCGCCGACGGCTCTTCCGCGGCTGAACTCGTGCAGAGCCTTGAAGCTTCAGCAGAGAAGACTCCTGACGGAGGAATCGCGTTCAGTTATTCGGCCGAGAATCGCGGTTCTGCACGATCAAATTGGTGCCGGGCAACGCTGAATCTTCCGCAAACACTCGATCTGACCAAGCATCGCCGATTGGGAATGTGGATTCGAACACAGGGCGAAAGCGGAATCCTCAACGTGCAACTCGCCGCAACCGACGCAAGGCGTGAGCACTACGTCACGATATCAAACCGCGACTGGACCTACGTCGTACTGGATCCGCCGGAAGACGATCGTTTCTTTGAATACACCTGGCCTTATCCGTTCACGGACGTCATGTACACGTGCATGCCCGTGTATCAGAAGGTTGCCAAGTGCCATCTGTATTTCAACGGCCTCGCACCGGGTGCGAAGGTCGCCTGCCAGATCGGCCGGATCGAGGCATTGGAAGAAACTGTCCTGCCGTTGGTTTCGCCAACGCTGGAGACAGGCGGCCGGAAACTCGTTTTCCCCGTCTCGCTTAACTCGGATGAATACCTGGAAGCCGACTGGAGCGGAACAGTCCGCCACTTCGATCCCAACGGCAAGCTTCTCGGCAACGTCACGCCGGAGGGATCGCTGCGTATCGAAACCGGCAACAACCGCGTGAAGTTTTCGTGCACTCAAAGCAATGAAGCTTCGCCACGCGCGGAAGTGACGATCTCGCTGCGCGGACAGCCGCTGGCCAATGCACGCAGTACGACCCGGTAGTCTGGAGGCTGGAACAAGGCAATTACCGGTCTGCGATCCGTCCTGGCGCCACCCGGTATGGAGAGACCGAAGTGCGACGCGCAGGAGTAAGGCCTGAGGGCTTGTCCACCCGTGTGAATCGCAAATCAATGCCGGGTGCGAGAGATGCTGGAGCCCGGAGGACGGATGTGGTTTCAACGACTTCGTTCCACAATCGGAACTGTCGATTCCGTCTCCGGACTCCGGACTCCAAGCTTCTCTTACGAGTCTCCACACGTCGAACTGCCTGCCGGTGACCTCCGTCGAGCAGGGCATTGCGGCACGCCGAAGCATCCGCCCCCGCCTGCATCCGGGTTGCGGGTTCAGGCCAAGCAGGTATTCGCCGCTGTCAGTTTTCCGACAGCAACGGCGTCCCGGCGGCCTCCACATGCTCGTGCCAGACCCATCCGCGTTTTTCCCGGCCGCCTTCTTCCACAACCGTTCCCAGCCAGCCGTCGACGACCGTGGCAACCTTGAACTGGTCGCCCTTTTTCAGCGTTCCGATGCGTTCCGAGCCGCGCATCAGGCCAGTTCCGTCCTTGGCAACGCTGACGGTGTCTCCTGTCGCTGCACGTGTCCGTACGTTGGACGCGGCCCGAGACCCTTCCTGCGGGGCAGATTGCCGACGGGCATAGACGTTCGCTTGACCGGAGCGCCCGCGAGAGGTCCTCGACATCTGCCCAGAGCGACTGTTCTGAGAGTTCCAGAAACCCTTTCCAAATTCTCCTCGCATCTTGGCGCCCGCATCTCGTTGAGCGAACGTCGCGTCCGCTGCGAAGATCACCAGCGCGCACCCCAACCATCCCAAAGTGTTGATTCGTAGCATCTTAATGTCCTTGCGTGGGCCAGATTCATGAAGCCAAACACGAAGATGCATCACGGGAGCGATTCCACCAGAAGTCGCTCCCCGCCTGATGATGCGTCTGCGTCTGACGGAAAGACGTAAAATTGCAGTAGATTGCCGAATCGCGCAAGACGGACAGAGTCCGTGCGCGCCATCCGAGAGCGAAGAAAGGCCGCGGGCGCAGTTCAGCGAAGAAGCACTGCCCCACAGCCGTGCTGAAACAATTGAACGCCTCGAAATCCGTCCGAGAGACAGATCTGCCCCAGCCACGAGTTGGCGCCCAGATGCCGCCGGTGGAGTCGGGGCAGGTCACCTCGCACAGCGGCGCCTCGCCGGTCCGCACGGTGAGCCCGCGGTTCCAGCATTGAGGATTCTCTGGCAAACTGCTCCGCGCAGGAGCAGTCGTTTTCCCGATTCTCTTCCCTGGGACCAGACAGGGAATTCAATTGGCAGCAGTTCAGATCAGAAATGGCGACGGCCATCAATAGAAGGCAGACGCCGAGACCCTTCACCACGAATGCGGCCAATTGTCTCATGGCGAACCTGCAGTACATCCCGCTAGACTGATGACCGATCATACCCTGTACACCGATCATATGCTGTACATTCAGTATCGGCAGAACGAACGTTGCGTTTGAGTGCTGCAATAGGTTCGCAGGCGCGAAATTCTAGGAGCGGCCCTTCTCAACGACAAGCGTGTATTCAAATGAGCCGTGCGGCGGCCCGGCTTCATGTCCTCCGGCGAGATTTGGTCTGAGTGCGACCGACTTTGCCCCCAGGCCCGTTGCGCTCACACATCGGCCACTTCGCTGGACACTGTCGCAAGACCATCAACCCGCGTTGACACGTGGACCCGTAACCGTTCACGGGGTGGGCCGGTTTTCGATAGTGGCGAACCACGTAGCCGCGTCTCGGAGAGACGCGGCTACGTGGGCCCACCCCGTGAACGGTTACCGTGGACCCAATGCGGAAACCAACCTCCTGCGATGACCGACACCTGCTATACGAAACCGCGGCGAGGACGGTTCTCCACTTCCTGCCGAATGGGATGACAGAGAACGACGCACTGCGTCAAACCTCTCCATGCCCTGTACAAAAAAGGGCCGGACTCCAGACTCATTCCGGCGAACAAGCCTCCGCCGCGTGAGACGCCAGCAAGTGCGAACGGTGTGAAGCAGAAAGTCGATAATCCGGATACCCAACTTCGGGCCTCAAGAAAAGACTCGTCAGGCAACTTGCTTGCATGGGTCGCCATTCGTGATACTGATGACGCGAACTGGCCGTGATTCGGCGCTTCGGGCGCGATGATCGATTCGGTGCGGCGGAAGGTACGGTTTTCCCATGAAGCAACAGCGGGTTGTCAACAATCGGGAACATGATGCGGCGGGGTACCGCGTGCCTCCACGGACGAGCCCGACTGTTGCTGCGACACATCACTCCGCGCGATGTCCGACAGTCAAGAGCCGGATCGGAACCGTGCTGCTCGCGTGCAGCATCATTCTGGCTGCGGCTCCCGCGACCGTGCTCGGCCAGATCATCCCGACCGATGCCCTGCTCAAGAGACTGGAACGCAGGGGCCCGGTGACGGATCTGGCGAACCTCCTTCCGCCGGCCGACCGCGCGGCCATGGAAACACAACTCGACCAATTCCAAAAAAAGACAGGCGCCGCGGTGGTGGTCGTCACGCTTCCGTCATTGGAAGGCGGACAAATCGACGACTTCGCCAACAAGTTGTTTCAGAAGTGGACCATCGGCCAGAAAGACCAGAATAACGGAGTTCTTCTGATCGTCGCCATGAAGGAGCGCAAAGCCAGAATCGAAGTCGGCTACGGACTCGAGCCAATCCTGCCGGACGCGCTGGCGGGCCGAGTGCTCGACGAGCAACTATTCCCTGCCTTCAAACAACAACGATATGCAGAGGGCCTCGCTCAGACAGTCCAGCGAGTGCTGGTCATCATCGAACGCAAGGAGTCCGCGTCCGAATCACTCCTCAGCGCGAGCAACCGCAAGAAAGATCCTCTGGGTTCGCAGATCGGCATGGTGCTGTTTCTGTCCTTGTTTGTCGGGCTTGGATTCCTGGCTCTCGGCTTTTCGGTCGGCGGACTGCTCAACGCATTGTCGGCTTCCGTGGGAATCCGCAAGAAGACGAGCGATATCGGGCCGCAACTGGCGCTATCAGGCTTCCTGCTGGTGTGGGGCGCCGGATTTGGAGGGATTCCGCTGGCCATCTCGGCGGCCAAGGCAGGGTGGGCTCTTCCGATTCACTCAGTTCTCGGCGCCGTCGCGTTTCTTTTCGGTTTCCTCCCGGGTTTTCGCGGCGTAAAGATCTCATCTGCCGGATCGGGCGGCGGGGGCTGGTCCGGCAGTGGCTGGTCGGGCGGAAGTTCGACTTGGGGCAGCAGCAGCAATTCATGGTCGAGCAGCAGTTCGAGCGGCGGTTTCTCGTCGGGATTCGGCGGATTCGGCGGCGGCAGTTCGGGCGGCGGCGGAGCCAGCGGAGGCTGGTGAACCACCAAGGCGCACAGCAAGTGGTTGGTGCAGGAGAATATCGAGTGACACCGGAACAGCTGGTCGAACAACTCAAGCAAACGCTCGGCACCCGCCTGTCTTCCGTGGTGCTGTACGGTTCAGCGGCAACGGGGGAGTTCACACCGGGAGTGTCGAACTACAACGTGCTCGTCGTTGCGACGCCGATCGACCTGGCACTGCTCGATGACATGATGCCGATCGTGTGGTCGTGGATGCGCAAGGGCAACCGGCCTCCGCTTCTATTCACTCCTGAAGACCTGCGGACTTCGGCCGACTCGTTTCCGATAGAGCTGATGGAGATCCAGGCCTGCGGCCGCGTGCTGTGGGGCAAAAACCCGCTCGACGGCGTCCCGATCTCGGAAGAACATCTGCGGCTGCAGCTTGAACGCGAGTTCAAGGGCAAGCTGCTCGCTTTGCGCGAGGGATATCTCCGCACCGGGGGCAAACCGCGACAGGCGGCCGCGCTGCTTGTTTCGGCCGTGTCCGGAGTGCTCGTTGTTTTCCGCGCGGCGCTGCGTCTATTCCGCGACTCGGTGCCGGCTGGCAAAGAAGAAGCTCTGCGGCTGCTCGCCGAGCAAACATCCTTCGATCCCCAGCCGTGGCTCAACGTCGCTGCAATCAAGCGAGGCGAGCTGTCCGCGCGGCGCGTAGATGTCCGCGGGTTGTTTGATTCGTGTCTGAAAGTACTCGAACAAGTGGCCGGCGCAGTAGACCGCCAGCTGCATCCTAAGCGCTGAGAGGATTTCGATGAAAAGCAAAGCAATGTTAGCGGTCGTGGCGATCCTGGGCGTCGGCCTCATGCTGGGCATCTGGTTTATCAGTGTTGGCAATTCCCTGGTCGCCCTGAGGGAAAACACTTCAGCAGCATGGGCGCAGGTCGAGACCGTTCTGCAGCGTCGCTACGATCTGATCCCCAACCTCGTCAACACGGTGAAAGGCTACGCCGAGCATGAAAAAGACCTGCTCGAGGAGGTCACGCGGCTGCGCAGCCAGTGGGGCGCCGCGAAAACGGTCGACGAAAAAGTACAGGCGGCGGGCCAACTCGAAGGAACGCTGAGCCGGCTGCTGCTCGTGGCTGAACAATACCCGCAGTTGAAGGCCAACGAGAACTTTAAAGACCTCCAGTTCGAGCTGGCCGGCACCGAGAATCGGATCACGGTCGAACGTCAGCGATACAACGAGGCGATCCGCACTTACAACGTCGCCGTGCAGCAATTCCCCGGCAGCCTCGTCGCCGGATTCCGCGGCTTCACGCCCAACGACGCATACTTCGAGGCCGGTGCGGCCGCGAAAGAGGCGCCAAAGGTCGATTTCGGCAAGAAGTCGTAACCGGTAAACACAGCACCGGTTGGGTGGCACGGGTGGCTTGTCCACAGGTGTTAACGCAATTCGTACGAATGATGGGACGATACATCCGTCGATGTGTCAAGCTCGACGGAGCAGGCGGTCAATTGCGATGGATATCTTCGGCGAGTGCGGGCACACCAGAATGCGGCTTGCGCAAGTAGGAGGCCACGGATGAGCACGGATCAACACGGACAAATGCAAAGAGCCATGTGTTCTGGGTGGCACCCAACCGACTCCAGACTCCAGACTCTTCCCAAAAGGACCCGCAGATGAAATGCACGAAATGCGGTGAAGAACTCCTCGCCAACGCCATCGCCTGCACTCGCTGCGGGGCGCCGGCTGAAATCATCACCGCGGAGTTCATACCCGAAGGCGATGCGACCGGAGGCATCATTCCCTACAAGAACCCGAAGGCGCTCATCGCTTACTACCTCGGGATTGCAAGCGGCCTGCCGCTCATCGGTTTGCCGTTCGGCATCGCCGCGTTTGTGTTGGGAATCATGGGCCTGCGCGACCGGCGGCGAACGCCCGTGATCAAGGGAAGCATTCACGCCGGCATCGGTATCGGCTGCGGCTGCATATTCACGATTTTCTGGACCCTGGTAATCGTCGCGATGGTCACGGCGCTTATGTCGAAACAACACTGAGCATAGAAGGAGAGAGAAGTCCATGACAAACACAACTTCACGACGCAGCTTTCTTCAAGCCATGAGTATCGGAACCGCCGCGCTCGGGTTGACCGGCGTTGTACGCGGCGCCGAGGAAAAGCCGATCCAGGGATTCGAAAAAACCCCGACCGATCCCAATGCATCCAAGGACTGGAAGCCCGTTTCGGACAAGAAAGTGCGAGTGGGAATCGTCGGATATGGCGTCTGCAAATTCGGCGCGGCCTTCGGGTTCCAGGACCATCCGAACGTCGAAGTGGCTGCGGTGAGCGATCTGTTTCCGGATCGCTGCGCGGAACTGGCCAAGGTCTGCCGCTGTGAGAAGACCTATCCGTCTCTCGAGGAACTGATCAAGGACAATACGATCGAGGCCGTATTCGTGGCCACCGACGCGCCGAGCCATGCGGGCCATGCCATCGAAGTGCTCAAATCCGGCAAGCACGTGGCGTCGGCGGTTCCCGCGGTCTTCGGTTCGCTCGAGGATGCCGATCGCCTGTTCGAGACGGTCAAGTCCACGGGCAAGAAATACATGATGTTCGAGACGTCTTACTTTCACGAAGACCTGCATGCGATGCGCGAGATCTACCGCGCCGGCGGATTCGGAAAGCTGCTCTACTCCGAGGGCGAATATTATCACTACGCCGCCGATCCGATCGACTCCTACAAGGGCTGGCGCATCGGCACTCCGCCGCAGTGGTACCCCACGCACTCCGACGCCTATTACGTGGGAGTCACGGGAGGCAGCTTTACGGAAGTCACCTGCATGGGCATGCCCAGCGTGACGACTTGGCTGATGGCCGAGAACAACCGTTACGCCAATCCGTTCGGCACCGAGATCGCCCTGTTCCGCACGAGCGAAGGAGGCATGTCGCGCATGGCCGTGAGCTGGGACACGCCCGGCTTCAGTGGAGAAATGGGTCGGATTCGCGGGCAGAAGGGCACGTTCTACGGAGCGTACGACGGACTGGAAAAGAACCTCCCCGACACGAAGCGACCGCCGCTTCCTCCGACGGTTGATGGCGGCGGCCACGGCGGCTCGCACGGCTATCTGATGAATGAATTCGTGACCGCGATTCTTCAGGACCGCCAGCCCCTGGTCGATATCGCACAGGCACTGAACATGACGGTCGCCGGAATCGTCGCCCATTCGTCGGCGCTCAAGAACGGCGAAACAATGAAGATCCCGCAATTCAAGCTCTGACCCTCGCCATTCAGGAGATCGTCAACAGATGCAACCGATGATACTCTGCGCGCTCGCCGCGCTGATTGCGGTTTCCGCCAGGTCTGCGCAGTCCGGCGAGCCCCCGGCATCGCTTGCTGTGCCCGAACTGATCGTCGACGTCGATGTCAACGACGAGGTCTACCAGCGACCGCAACCGCTGACCGAGGACGACATCAAGACGCTTGTCGCTCAATTGAAACAGAACGGGTGCCGGACGCTGCTGGTTCGCTGCGGATTCCTGGGCCTGCTGCCGTATCACACGCAACTGTCGCACCCGCTGCAATTCGACGTCGAACACGCGAAAGCGAATCACCAGCCGTTCGTCGGCGAACTGCAGGCTTATCTTGCGCACGGCACGAGCTGGTGCGGGCGCTACGCGGAATCGCTTCGCCGGATGAATCCGCCGGCCGTCTTCATACGCGAGGGGCATGCCCAGGGAATCAAGGTCCTGGTCTGGCTGGACATTTTCGACGACGGCTACCCGGGATTTCGCTCGAAGTTCCTCGAAGAACACCCGCAATGCCAGTGGGTCGGCCGGGACGGCAAGACTTATTTCCAGGGACTCATGGACTACTCTTGGCCGGAGGCGAGGGCGTTTCGGGTCGCGCAGGCCAAGGAACTGCTCGACCTGGGCGCCGACGGCGTTCACTGTTCCATGAGCAGCCATTGCCGTCACATGACCAATACGCACGAGGCCGACTATTACGGTTACAGCCAGCCGATCGTCGATGCTTTCCGGCAGAAGTACGGCGTCGACATCCGCACGGCCGCGGAATTTGACAAAGCCGCGTGGCACGATCTGAAGGGCGAGGCGATGGTACAGCTTTATCGCGAACTCGCATCGCTGTGCCACTCGCGCGGCAAGGAACTCTGGGTCGGCCTGCAGATCGGGAAATACTCCCAATTCGCGGTCGATCCGCACTTCAGCACGAACGTCGTCGCGCGTTACACGAATCACTGGAAGACGCTCGTGGACGAGCGCATAGCGGATGCGATCTGCGTGGGAGATTATGAGATCATGTCGCAACCCAATGCGGAATATTGGGCCGCCAAGCCGGATATTGTGCGGCAGAATGGCGAAGACCTCTTCAGTTGGGCAGCCCGGGAGTATCAGCCCTACTGCAGGAACAAGACTCGTCTGTATCTGTTTTCGGAGTGGCTCAGCGATCTGCCGGGCAACACGCGTTTCTTTGCAGACATGGTCCGCAAGTACTCCTTCGACGGCGTCGATGTGCACGAGGCGGCGAACTTCGAGACTAAGCCCGAGGACATGGCGGTCCTCAAGGCCATGTCGGAAAGACTGAAGGACAAGCCGCCCGCCCCCTGAACGGCTCACGGACCTCTCGGGTCATTCGAGAGCACTCACCATGAACATCCGATTCCTCCGCAATGCGCGTTTCTGTTTGTTTCTGTGCACTGCCGCGGTTTGCGCTGCCGCCGAAGAGGGCGTTCTCCCGATGGGCAGCGCACCGGCGCCGATCGCCAGCCCGTACTTTCCGGATCGCGTGCACGAGTTCGTGTGGCGGAACTGGAACGCAGTGGCGACAACGAAGCTGGCCGAAGTGATCGGGGCAACACCGCAGCAGATCTCGGCAATCGCTGAGTCGATGGGATTGCCCGCGGCGGGCGCGATTCCGCCGGAAATGAAGACGCGCGGCTACATCACGCTGATCCGCCGCAATTGGCACTTGTTGCCGTACGACCAGCTGCTGCAACTGCTGGAGATGACGCCCGAGCAATTGGCGTTCACGCTGCGCGAGGACGATTTTCTCTGGGTGAAGCTCGGCCGACTCAAGCCGAAGTGCGAACCGCTTCGGTACGCTCCGCCCGACGAGGCCGCGCAGCGCCGCGCGAAGGAGATCCGTCAGGTCCTTGAAAAAGACTTCGGCGGGGAACTCGCACAGCCTCAGGAACCGCGATTCGAGTTCGTCCGCAAGCTCAGTTCGCCCTTGCTTTCATTCGCCGTTTCCGCACCGGAAAACGAACAGCCGGTGTCGCTGCGTTTCGTCTATTCCTATCTCGCCGTGTACGGCGACCCGTTGTCGAACCCCGCGCTGGATCCCTACCCGGACGGATTCCTGCAGCGGCTCTCGTCGGTGGGCGTCAACGGTGTGTGGCTGCACGCAGTTCTCCGCGACCTCGCACCGGGCGGAGAGGCCTTTCCTGAATTCGGCGCGGACCACCAGCGCCGCCTCGAGAACCTGGAGGCTCTCGTCCGGCGAGCCGGCAAGTTCGGTGTCGGCGTGTATCTCTACATGAACGAGCCTCGCGCAATGCCTGCGGCGTTTTTCGAGAAGCGTCCGGACCTGGCCGGCGTTCGCGAAGAGGGCTATCGCGCCATGTGCACCTCGCAACCGGCCGTGCGCCGGTGGATGGCGGATTCTCTGGCCTACATCTTCAAACAGGTTCCCGACCTTGCCGGAATCTACGCGATCACCGCATCGGAGAACCTCACGAGCTGCGCATCGCACGGGGACTGGGGTTCGTGCGAACACTGCAAGAAGCGGAGCGACGCGGACATCATCACGGAGGTTGTCTCGGTGCTCGAAGAAGGAGTTCACCGCGGCAACCCAAAAGCCAACGTCGTTGTGTCGGACTGGGGATGGCGCGGCCACGGCGATGCGGTCGATATGGTCCCGCGGCTGCCGAAGTCGGTCTGGCTGATGTCGGTCAGCGAATGGGACAAAGCAATTGAACGGGGCGGCGTTGCTTCGAAAGTGGGTGAATACTCGATCTCGTCGGTCGGACCCGGGCCCCGATCGGTGCGTCACTGGGACGCGGCCCGGCAAGCCGGCATCAAGACGGCTGCCGAGATTCAATTCAACAATACGTGCGAAATCGCCAGCATTCCGTATCTGCCGGTGCTGGATCTCATTGCCGAGCACATACACAACCTCGCGCCGTCACGACTCAACGGAATGCTCATCGGCTGGACGATGGGCGGGCATCCATCCCCCAACTTTCAACTGGCCGATCGCATGAACCGCGCGCCGGTCCCGGAGGTGAACGCCGTACTGGATGCTCTGGCGCGGGAACGCTTCGGCGAGTCGGCGGCCGCCAATGCACGCAAGGCCTGGACGCTGTGCAGCGATGCATTCCGGCAATATCCGTTTCACATCAGCGTCGTATACGCGTCGCCCGTTCAATGGGGTCCGGCGAACCCGATCTATCTCAAGCCGACCGGCTACTCGGCCACCATGTGGGGTATCCCGTACGACGACCTGAACGGCTGGCGAGGGCCGTATCCGCCCGAGGTTTTCGCGTCTCAGTTCGAGAAGATGTCCGAATTGTGGCGACCCGGCGTTGAAGAACTGAGGGCCGCCGTCGAAAAAACGCCCCCCGAACTTCACGGCAACGCCGAGACGGACTTGCGGTTCGCGCGCGCCGCGGGTCTGCATTTTCAAGCGGTCGCGAATCAGGCGAGGATCGTTCTGGCTCGCGACGCACTGGCCGCGCCCGCCGGCACGGTGCCCGCAGAACAGCGCAACCGCTGGCGAACCGAACTGCGCGAGCGGATTGAATCCGAGATCCGACTGGCCCGCGAACTTTATGATCTGGTGCGTGAAGACTCGCGCATCGGATTTGAGCCATCTTGCCAGTACTTCTACCTGCCGCAGGATCTGGTCGAGAAGGTCGTCAACTGCCGCTGGGCGCTGGCGAATCTGCCGGAGTGACTTCATCCAATAGCGCAAACGGGTCATAACCTTCGATCGCAAACGGCGACATCCGCCACGAATCGGCGACCGCATCGTAGTACGGTTCCGTGAGTGCGCGTTTGATCGCCGCCTCGTTCGTGGCGCTCGGATCATAGATCACATGCAGATCCGAGATGCCGGGGCCGGGCCAAGCCTCGACCTTCAAATATCCCGGCACGCGATACAAGTCGTCGCGTTCCAGGAAGTAAACCAGCAGGTTCGCTCGTCCGCGGCACGTCATTTCCGCAAGCCTGATTTTCGCCTCTGCGGCCCGGGCCGGCTTCTCGCCGCGAGACTTGACAAACGAAGGCACAGGTATCAGGTACGACGCGGATACCGCCATCGAAGTGCAGCCAAGCAGTATCAGAATCAACGCGGCCTGCGACCAAGCATGCCCTCGACGCCCGGGGGGGCCCCATGAAATTGCACGGGATGGACCGACTTTGCAGGCGTCAAGGCAGTTCATGCACGAGAGGCAGCGAGCCGCGTGTACTTGTTCGAGTTGATCGACGGGAATCGCCACGGGACACCGCTTCGCACAGTTCCCGCAATTTCGACACGCGTCCGCATGTCTTCGGACTCTGGTCAGCCCGAACCGCGAAAACGGATTCAGCACGGCGGCGAAGGGACAGAACCACCGGCAGAAAGGCAGGCTCACAAACAGCGACGCGGCGGCAATCGCGGCGCTGACCACATAGGCCCAGACCGTGATATCCGCTCCGTGGCGGCTGATCAGCGCATAACACGGATCGAAACCGCGGAAGATCAACTCGCCCGCTTTCCAGGTCAGCCAGAGCACGACGGCAAGTAACACGTATTTCGAAAGCGACAGCCCGCGGTCCAATGGGCCGCCAACGCGTGCCTGCGGCAGGCCGGCCTTTCGGCCCAGCACGTGCAGCCCTTCCGAAAGCGTGCCGATCGGGCACATGTACCCGCAAAAGGCGCGTCGCAACAGCAGCGTCATGCCCAGGACGCCGCCAAGAATGAAGAAGTTCGACGTGCCCAGCGAACAGAGCATGTCGCCTTCGGCCAGGTACGAAGCCATTGCCTCGACACCGCCGAATGGACACCAGCGTTCGCAGTTTGCCCGCCATGCGAACGCGCCGAGAAGAACCAGCGCCAGGAAAACCGTCTGAACCGTTCGACGTACCTGCCCGTAATTCGACATCATTGCTTTGCGCCGCCGGAGCATTGGCCCCGCATTGGACACGAGGCGCAATTCGAGCCTCCGCTGCACGCGGACTCCGCGACCTTGGACGCCGTTTCCAAGACCTTGGAGAACTCAGCCGTGGTGCTGATTTGGGCGAATTCGCGCGTGGCCTTCGCATGCTTCCTGAAATTCTCCAACTGGCTCGGCGGCACCGACTCAAGACATCTCTTCAGCAACGCAATCGCGCCGTCCGTATTGCCGACCGCAGCCTGCATGCGGGCCACGCTGTAGATCGTCGCGGGCCCGCTGTCCGCGGGCAGTTCAATCGCTTTGGCGACCTCACGTGCCTCGTCCGCCTTGCCCAGACGCGTGAGCGCGAGCGCCTTCAAGGCACGCGTATTGGCATTCTGCTTCGCATCCGACAGCTCCGACAACACCTTCAATGCATCCGCCTCACGATCGAGCACGAGCTGCGTTTCCGCGAGCATCGCTGCAGAGTATGCACTGCCCAACTTCGTGTGAATCTTCTCGTCCAGCGGCAGCGCTTCCTCATAAAGCCCACGGCTGATGTAAAACGAATGCAGCGATCGGGCGATATTCTCCCACTGAGCCGCATCTTCTTCAGTGGCAAGCTGCTTGCGAAGACCGACCACGCGATTCAACAGGGCGTACTGCTGCATATACTCGGGCTTGCTCCGATCGGCTTTTGCCGCCTGCGCAAACGCCCTCAACGCCCCCTCAAAGTCGGCTTTCGCCAGGAGTTTCTCGCCATCGGCAAAGGCCTGCGCGGCTGGATCGGCAAACGCAACGCCAGGAAGAGAGGCAAGCGTGAGCAACAACACGGCCGTGCCAACAACACCGCGAAACAGAGCTGACTGCACCTCGAGACTCCTTATTTGCCAGACCCCACCGAAGCGGAAGTCGATTTCCCCAGACGCCGGTGATAACGGACATCCGCCGAACCGGTCGCCCAGTCGTCACTTCAAAATGTCTGCATGATAATTGACCAGCCCACACATCATACTTTTTCAGTGCCTGGCCCGGCGACCGACTCCTGCCTGCGTTGCGCCTGCTGAATCGTTTATCGCCGGACGTCCGGCCGCGGCTCCAGCCAAACGACATCGGTCTGGTGCTCCGCTCACAGACGCGCATTTTTTTCACACCCCTGGAGCGGCTGGTGAGAAAAAACCGATACCCTGAGTCCGCCTTTTGTGCTTGCCGCCGCCATCCCCGCTGACACAGTTCGTTGTCACTCGAACGCGTGCTGTCCGCTGCGGTTTTCAGGCGACTGCTTACCGAGAACGGACTACTGGCCCCCGCCATCTTTGGTCAGCCGCGGCTCGATCCAAACGCCCCAGTCGCCGCTGGCACCGTCGCCGCCGTTTTCCACCAGCAGTTTCAAGCCCTTGACGCCGGCGATGTCGACGTCCACGGTGCGCAGTTTGTGGTCGCGAATGGTATCGGAGCGAAACAGCTCGCGGCCGTCGCCTTGGACAACAAAGACCACTGAACCGTCGTGTCCGTCCTGCAACCCGCATGCCGTCTGGAAACGCTTCCAATTTGCCGCCAGTTCAAACTCGTAACTAGCCGGCGCGTGGGCATACAGTCCGTATTCATAGAACTGACCGCCGACCTGCAGGAAGCACTGCCCCGGCGGCTCGACCAGCACCTGGTCAGCCAGCGGCCGTCCCCATCCCACGCTGGCGTCACGGTATTTCACACTCGAGAGAGAAACAGGCTCCTTCGAGTTGGCCAGATCCGCCAGTGATTTCAGCGTCGGCGGATCCACCAGGCTGCGCAGGTGAATTGCCTTTCGACGCACCTCCGGTGTATTGGCGAACTTCGTCTGCAACTGGCCGGCCAGCGAAGCGGCCCGCTGCCGATCGCCTGCGGCATAAGCCTTAACGGCTTCGTCGAGCGGAATCCGATACTGGAACGGTGCAACATCTGCCTTGCCGCTGTCATCGACCGTGTAGTCGAAGGCGTACTCTTGGCTCGTCCCGTCAGTTCGGCAGACTCGCAGCCGCAATTGCGACTCGCCCGGGCGGAGTTCGCCGATGTCCAGTCGGAACCGGCCATCGTCCGCCACTCGGCAAGTCCAGCCCACCGCGTCGTAGTCCGCCGGGATTTTTTTCCAGTCGTCGTACGCGATGATTCCGAACGCCCGCGGCTCCGCAACAACTTTGCCGGTCAGAACTATCGAGTTGCCTGCGGCCTGAGCCTCGAATTCACTCAACCTGCAAGCGGGCCGCCGGATTCCGGCATTCTGACGGCCGGCAAACGGCTGGCTGCAAGCCAGCAACATAGCGCTTGCCGCGCTGAGAAACGTACCAGGGCCTTCGCCTCGCAACTCTTGACCGTACGTGTGATTTCCGCCGCCCATCAATGACGAACCACGCGGTTGGTCCGCCTTCCGCTGGCAATCGTGAGGCAGACCGAATGCATGCCCCAGTTCGTGAGCGACCCCGCCGATGTAGTGCGAATTGAATTCGCCGATCGAGCAGGGCTGCCCGTAATAGCCTCCCGGCTCCTTGGAACTCAAGGATTTCGCGTCGAGCAGCGCATCGTCGTATACCCACGCAGTGCCGGCCCGATAGTCGCCGCCTCCCACATAGGGACCGATCTCGACCGCTTTGCCGCCGTCCCATTCCAGAAGCGTCTGAAAGATGACGACCGTCTGCCGATTGATATCGACTCCGATCTTGGCCAATGCCTCGCGGACTTCGTCGCGAACGCGACCCGCGTCATCGCGGCCGTATCCCCGCATGGGAAGTTTGCCTTGAACCATATCAATGCGCAGCCGGCCGCTCTCGTCACGGTCGAGCCCGAATGTCCTCGGTTTGAATCCCGCGGCCTGCATTCCCTCGCGATAAAACCGTTGAACTTCCGTCATCACCCGATCGAGCCGTTCGTCGTAGCCTTGGATCGGCTTGCGGTCGCTCGTGACGAAATACACGATTCGCACAGGCTGAACCGGGCCAAACGCGTCAGACTTTGGCGACTCCGACTCGGCCGCCCAGGCCTGTCCAAGGACACTGAAGGGAATCAGGAACAGAAACGCAGCGCGACACACAGCGGACATGGCTTTTGCACTTTCCCTTGAGATCCGTTCGGCATCAGACTTCCAACTTCCACGGCGCCCGATAGGGCTTTGTGACCAGCGCATTGGCCTGCTCGTCATCAATGATGACTTCCTTTTCCGCATCCCAGCGGATCTTGCGACCGGTCTTCCAGGCGATGTTCAACAGGTGCCCGGGATTCGTCGCAAAATGTCCCTGCTCGACATCCGCCGGCGGCCGTCGATCATTGCGTATGGAATCGAGAAACACCTGTGCATGAGCCGCGAGGCTGTCCACGTGGCCGGCGTCTCCGCGGAACACATTTTCCACCGTCTCTTCCTTGCCGGGCTTGCCGATGTCGGGAGTGATCGTGTATCCGCTGCGATCCAGCAGCAGAGAGGCTTCCGTCCCGCAGAAAAGCTTGCCGTGCGAACGATGCTCGCGACGGCAACCCGAGCGAAATGTGTACTGCAGGAGGAACCCCTTCTTGGCCACCGGCCCCGGCCCGTACTCGCAGATACCCGAGAACGTGTCGGGCCATTCCGTATTCGTGTCCTGGAAACAGAACATCCCGCCCGAAGCTGTGGCTGACTTGGGAGCCGTCACGCCCAGCGCCATGTGAACGATGTCGTAGTGATGCACCGCCCAATCCACCTGCCACGCGCCGGCGTAATCAAAGAACCAGTACCAGTGATTGAAGCGATTCGGGTTGTACGGCTTCTTGGGCGACGGGCCGAGCCAGAAGTCCCAGTACTCTTCGCCGAACTCCTTCGGAGGAGCCGAGTCCGGAGGCGAACCGAAACCGGGATACAGATAATCGTAATCCCAGACCTTCACTTCCGAGATCTCGCCCAGCCGACCGGACCGGATGACTTCGACGGCCTGCTGGTAATGCGGCCAACTGTGCTGTTGCGTTCCGATCTGGACGATCCGGTTGTATTTGCGCGCCGCCTTGACCGCGGCACGGCCTTCGCCAATGGATGTGCCCAGCGGCTTCTCGACGTATACGTGCTTTCCCGCCTGGCACGCATTGATGGTGCACAGGCAATGCCAATGGTCATTCGTCGCGACAATGACCGCGTCGATATCCTTGTTTTCAAGCAGCTTTCGATAGTCGCGATACGTCGCGACCGAGTCGTTGCCCGTGGCCTTTACTCCCAGCTTAAGCCGTTCCTCATTCAGGTCGCACACCGCGACGACTCGCGTCCCCGGGCATCTCATGTGGCCCGCCATCACTGCACGGCCTTCGCCGCCGCAGCCGATCAGCCCGATGTTTATCGTCTTGCCGGGACTCGAAGACGCGCCCTCCGCCGCCGAAGCCTCCCGATTTCCGGTCCATGCCGCGGCTGCGGCCACAGCAGCCGCACTGCCGAGAAATGTTCGTCTCGATGTTCTCGTCGTCATCGCGGATCACCTCGCATCATTGGCGGAAACAGACCGACACGCACGCACAGGAATGCCCCACGGTTGCATCACGTCGGACCTTCCCGCAGTCAGTTCTTGGCATTCAGGTCAACTCGCAGCCTGCAAGTTGAACCGCTGCGCCGACTCAGTTCAACCCCTTCAGCCCTCCCTAGCGTCGGCCATCCACTCTACGCCACGCACGAGCCCCCAGACACCCCCTCACACTGCGTAATCGCAGCAGTCAGAACTGCGCAACCGCAGCCAAGCACAACGCGCAGCCGCATCAGCATTCCTGCTCCACGTCAGCCACTTCAAATTGAAATCGAAAGAAAGTGGGTTTTTTATCGAGACAATAGTCCTTAAAGCTCATCTCACTGAGAGAGTCCAACGGAGCGTGCGTGCATCCGCCGCGCTTTGTTTGACGGTGTCCGCGCCCGACTTTAGAATCGCTGAATCGACCGTTACTAACGTCGTTCAGTTCTTCCCGCGAGAGTTCTTCCGTCTGCGGTCGCTTGCCCATCGACAGGGTCGTTTGATCTGCAACACGATACGGCCGTGCCAGCGCGGTTGGCTTCAACAGACAGAGTTTGGCCTTGCAGACGAGTGGCTCCCATGACGCACTCCCATTGGTCCAGGTCGGCGCGCGAAAAGTGGCAGGAACTCCGAACACGCGGTCGACGCAGGGACCGGCACAAGACTCGCTCGTTGCGCGAGAGGGCGGTTCGCCTCGGGATGGAGCAGTTGGAGGACCGGCGACTGCTCGCGGTGACCATCAGCGACAACAAGTATACGAGCGGCTCTGATTTCATCCTGTCGGACAGCGAATCGATCACGATCGCCGACAACGTCGTAATCGACACATCGAATCATGGCGGCGCGGCAGGCGGTATCAAACTCAGTGCACCGATCATCAATATCGGAAACCGGGTTCAGTTGATTGCCAGCGGTACTGCGCCGGGAGCGATCACACTGACGGCCAACCACACATGGGCCGATCCGACCCTGGCCTTCTGGGATTTCCTCCAGTCGATTTACACCGGCCCTTCGGGGCTGACCGCCAGCATCTGCATCGGAGACAGTGGGCTGATTACGGGCGGCGATTTTTCCGCAATCGTGACGGCGGGCGACAACGAAGTCCTCGCCAAATCGGAAACAACGCCGTTTGTGGGGCAGTTCGAGAGTCAGGTTTTCAATTATCTCAACGACCTGATCGACCTGCCGATTTCCGTGGTGTACAAGACTCCCAGCGCCTCGATGACGCTGGGGAGCGGGACCCAAATCGTCAGCAGCGGCAAGGTGAGCTTGACTGCTACGTCGATCGCCAACGCGCAGGGCGAGGCGATCTTCAACATGATCACGGACAAGGTGACCAAAGGACTGGGCGGCTATGGCGGCTTCGCCATCGGAGTCAGTTACACCGATGTCCAGGCAACGACGACCGTGTCGCAGAACTCTGCCATTACCGCCGGCAGCGACGTGATCATCAGCGCCTCGGCCGTCAACACGACGGCGATCAAGGCGCGAGTGACGCAAAATGTCGGCATGCAGCCGACCAACCCCGGCAACTGGCAGCTTGCGTTTGGATGGAGCGAGTTGAACTCGACCGCCACGACTCTAGTGGATACGGGGTCTGTGGTCACGGCCGGAGGCAACGTCCAGGTCACGGCCACCGGCAAGGATGTCGATCAGGTGTCGGTCAGCACGGCCTCGTACCGGGATGGAAAAGTGGGAGTGACCGTCGGCGTCGGTAGAACGACAGCCAACATCCAGGCCACGGTCAACGGGACGATCCACTCCGGCAACGCACCCGTCGCGGCCAGCGAGACGTTCAATCCGGCTTTGACGGTGGACTTCGCCGACTCCAGCCTGTGCTTCGCAACCGCACCCGGCTACCACACGGGCGACGCCGTCCTCTACAGCAGCGGCCTGGGCGGCCCGATTCCGGGCCTGCTCAACGGCGAGACCTATTATGCAATCGCCGATCCGGCCGCCCCGAATGCCATCAAGCTGGCCGCTTCGCTGGCGGACGCCGTTGCCCATCGAAACATCGCCTTTCGCCCTGCCTATCCAACGTTGTCTGCGGGCGGATTGACCGTTCCGGTCACCCGGGTCCAGGTCCAGGGCAGCGGCGCCGAAGACAGCAACCTGATCCTTTTCGACTTCGCCACTCAGTCCGACGGCGTCACGCCGCTGTTCACCGAAGGCCAGACGGTCACGTTCACTCCGTCGGCCGGCAATTACCTGGGACAGAACAACAGCAGCAGCCAACTTGTCGGCCCTCTGCCGGCCGGCGCATACCGGGTCCACATCGTTCACGACACGGCTGATGTCCAGGGCCTGTACGCGATCCAATTGCGTGACGCCAGCGGCGTTGTCATCCAACTCAACGACAACCCGGTGTTCAAGACGGATGCCGGCACTTCACTCGAAGTCTACGCATTCGATCCCGACGCCGGCACGGTCAATTTCAATTTCCCGGACAATTCGCTCAGTTCCCGGAATGTGACGCTGACAAACGGTCAACCGCTGACCTATACCCAGGCACTGGCCACAAACGTAACGGGACTGAACGACGGCCAGACCTACTACGCCGTCGTCGATCCGGCGGCCCCCGGCGTCATCCGGCTGGCTTCAACCGCTTCCCAGGCCCAGGCCGCCAACCCCGCGATACAACGAGCGCAGCCGACTCTCACTGTATCTAGTCAGACATTCAATATCGACTCTGTTGAGCCGGATGTCGGGCTCATATTCTCGGTGAATCCCAATGTCCCGGACGGCACGGCCGTGGTTTATCATGCCGTGCCGGGCAAGCCGATCGGCGGACTGACCGACGGAAACACGTATTACGCCTACAACCAGTCGATTCCCTATTTCGACCCCGATTCACCGGTCTATGCGCTGACCTTGAGGGAGCACCACCTCTACGGCCAGGATGTAACGCTGTCGCTAGTGCAAACCCTGACCGACGGCGGCGGCAATGTATACCCGTTGCGGCGTACGGACTCGCTTCGCAATGTGCTGAGCATCGCGTCGCCGAATCCACTGTCGGTCACCGCCTCGCACGACGCGCAGCTTGTCGGCGGAAAAAGCACGCTGCAGTCTCTGCCGGCCAACTCCCAGCAAATCTGGACGAATGGCACGGGCGGCACATTCACGATATCCGCAGTGATCAACAGCCAGACGCTCACCACGACCCCGCTGGCTTTCAACGCGACTGCAGCGCAGATTCAGGCGGCCCTGAATCAACTCGCGGGCCTCTCGACCACCGTCACGGGATTGGGCACGTATACCGATCCGTGGCTGGTCAGCGCCGCCGAAATGCCCTCGCTCACCATCGACGACTCGCAGTTGCAGCAGGGCGTTTCGTGGATGCGAGTCGTGCCAAACGGAGCCCAGCGTCTGTCGAACTCGGCCAACGGCGGCACCTTCACTTTGTCCGTATCCGTCGATGGCAAGACGCTGACCACCGCCTCCCTGCCTTACAATGCGACGGCGGACCAGGTTGAGACAGCGCTGGATGCTCTGGCTGGCGTTCAGGCCACGGTCACCGGCGCCGGCACCGCCGCCGATCCATGGCTGATTCACGGCGGAATTTTTCTCATTCAAAGCGGCGACCCGCTGACATTCTCTGATTCGTTCGGCGCGGGCAACGCCGGACTGCTGAACGGCCAGACTTATTATGCGGCCGTGGCGCCCAGCCAGCCGTACCCGGACTTGTTGCTGCTTGCTCTTGCCGCAACCCGCGACGAAGCACTTCAGGCGTCGCCAACCGCCGTGGAGTGCCGGCAGAGCATCGATCTCGGCAGGGTCGACCTCAGCTACATGTCCGGCACGACTCACATCATTGCGCCCGCAGCCGCTTCGGGCGGAATAATCGTCCAGGCCAGCCTCGCCAGCAAGGACGCCATGTCGACGGGAGCGTCCACCGGTGGCGAGCCCGGCCTGCTCAATCTGCTCAACCAGGGAGACATCGCGTCCAACTTCGCCAACGGCACGACCGGCTGGGAACGGGTCGCCCGCGACCTTCTGGGCAAGGCGGACAAGGAGCAGAAGAAATCGCTCGGCGATCTGATCGAGGAGAAGGCGGCCGGACAGCAGGCCAACAATTCTTTCAGCCTTGCGGCATCCATTGGCTATCTCGACGTAAATAACACCGTCGCGACGACGATCGGCGGCACGGCCACGCTGCTCACGGACGGCGATATCGCGGTCAAGTCGGTCCTGACGGAATCCGTCCAGCCGCAAGTAACCAGCGGCGTATCCAAGCCCAAAGTCGAAGGCGGCGGATCGACCGGCACATCCTTCGCGACCGCCGTGATGATCGGCCATTTCAACAACACGAGCCACTCCATCGTCGAATCGCAGGCACGCCTCACGGCCTCGCATCAGGTGAAGGTGGGCTCGGATATCGTGTATCCGTGGGCCTGGCAGATCGCGAATCCCGGCGGCTTCAACGCAGAGACGTTCTTCGCCGACAACACGCTCGCCAACCTCTCGACGCTTCTCGACGGCAACCTCGGCATCGACAACTGGCTGGTCAATTCCTGGAGCCAGGCACTGGCCCCCTCGCCCCAGTCCAAGTTGACGTTCACGCTTTCGGTTTCGTGCCTCGACTTCACCAACGACAGCCTGGCGCAGGTCTGCGACGGAGCGCAGATCAACCAGGACGCGGGCGTCGCCTTTGCCGCGGATCAGGGCGTGTCGATCACCGCGGACACGGACATGGTCCAGATCGGCTTCGCGGGGACGGTGGGACTGGGATTCTCGCCCGACCAAATCAGCAAAGTGATCCGCAAGGGCGGAGCATCCGGCTTTCTCAATACGATGCAGGGCGGGACCATCGCAATCGGCGGAGCGTTCGGCTGCGTGAGCGTCGATAACACGACTCAGGCGTTTCTGGGCGGCTCGCCTCCCGATACGAATTCCGTCAACTCCGGCGATCCGGGCATCACGCGTTTGAGTTTCGGAAACGGCGGTCTGGATGTCAACGCCGACGAACACATCACTTACATCGAACTGGCCCTGGGCGGCAGCGACGGCCAGCAATACGGAATCAGCGGCACGCTCACGCTGCCCGAGATCGACAATACGACGAAGGCGCGAGTCTTCGCGGGTGCCGTAATCCAGTCGCTTGACGACACTCAGGGCAAACTCGACGTGTCCGCCGTCGACGATCTCGATCTGATCACAACCTCGGGCGGAGTCGTGATCGGGAGCAATGTGCAGGTGGGCGTCTCCACCGGAGTCGGTACGATCACTCGCACCGTGCTCGCGCTGATCGGCGACGATCCGGACAGCGCCGCCTCGGGTGCTTCCACATTCAACGTCAACGGCCCGATCAAGGTCGAGGCCGACGCGAAGGGCGTGATCGTCTCGGCGGCTGTGGCGGCTTCCGTACTCTCCGCCTCGCCTCCGCCCGGAGCGGAACAGCCGATCCAAAACGAAGGCGACCAACAAGCGGGCGACGCTCCCAAAGCGGGTTATGGCTGGGCCGTTTCCGGCGATTTCACCCAGGTCGGCCTGACCGACTACGTCACCGCCTGCGTCAACGACCTCGGAGTCTTCACCGGGATCAACAATAACTTCTCCGTCAAAGGGAGCGACAGCACGAAGATCATTTCGGCCGGCGGCGCGGCCGCGTTTTCCACGAGCAACAATGCGAAGTCCGTGGGGCTGGCCGGTTCGGGTTCGGTCATCGACGTCACCGGTTCGATCGAGGCTTCGGTCAGTGGAGCAAGCCTCAACCATTTCGCGTTGTCGGTCAACGCCTCGGACGACCGGACGTTTATCAACCTTGCCGCCGGCGGTTCCGGCGCAAGGGTCGGCAACAGCAACATTGCGATCGCCGGATCGGCAGCTGTAACCACGCTGCATGATACCACCACACAGGCATCGCTTGACGGAGTGAACGCAGTTCTATCCGGCGACTCGAAGGTCGAGGCCGACGACAACTCGGCGCTGATTACCGTCGCCGGCGAATTTGTCATGGGCGGCAAGAGCGGATACGGGCTGGGCTCGACCGTCAACAACGTGAACCGCACCACGCAAGCGCTGGTCACAAATTCCCGGATTACTCAGAACACGGGCGGCATGTCCCTCGCCGCGACGGACTCTTTGACCAGCGTCTCGATAGCCGCTGGAATGGCTTACACCAACACGGTTGTCGCGCTTGCCGGTATGTTTGCCGACAATGTGTCAAGCAGCACGACCGCGGCGTCGTTGAACGGCGGTTCTTATTCGAACCAGGATGCGACCTCGGCCGGGTGTCTTTCCGTGTCCGCGCAGGATACGCCCGTGCTGGTGACGCTGGCGGGAGATGCCGGTGCCAACGACAACGGCAACTGGGGCTTCGGCGCCGCGGTGACTTACGCCTCGGTGTCTTCGACCAATTCCGCCACGCTCAGCGGGACGGCGGCAACCCTTGCCGCGGGCGGCCTCTCGCTGAAGAGCACCTCGGGCGATCCGCCCGGCGGCCTTGCGGACTCGGACCTGGATCAACTGGATCTTCCGGGCCGGAGCAACCACGCGCTGTACTCCTTCAGCATCGGCGGCGCGGGGTCCAAGAACGTTTCGCTCGCAGGCTCGGTTACCGTCAACAACATTCACGGCAGCAACCTCGCGAACATTGCGCAGAACGCCTTGGTGACTGCCGGCGGTCCGATCCTGGTGCAGGCGACCAACGGCACCACGATCGGCAGCGCTTCGGGAGCGGTCACGGCATCGCCCGACGGCAGGGTCGCATTCGGCGCGGCCGTGGTCGACAATTCAATCAACACGAATACGACGGACACAACGCTCGCTCAGATTGATTCTTCGCAAGTCGGGTCGACCTCAGGCAGCATCGATGTGCAAGCTCTGTCGAACCTCCAGATCGACTCGGCGGCCGCCGGCGGCAATGGCGCCATGACATTTGCCGGCGGCGGATCCGTCGTCGACAACGCGATCGGCAACTCTACATCCGCCACGATCAGCAACTCCAATTCGATTGTCGCCGCATCGGACGTGACCGTGCAGGCCGGCAACACGTCCAAGATCGGCACGGGAGCCGGTCAAGTCGACATCGCCACCAAGGGCAGCACGGTCGGGGCGGCGGTCGCCGTGAACTCGCTGGACAACGCGGTCGGCGCGACCATCGCGGCGGCAACGGTCACGGCCGCTGGTGCGGTCCAGGTCACGGCGAATTCCCACGAGACCATCGACGCCTATGCGCTGGGGGTCGGCGGCAGCACGGGAGCGAGCAACTATTCGTTCCCCGCGCAGGTCGGCCTCGTGGGATCCGGCGCGGGCAACACTATCGACAGTTCCACCATTGCGTCAATCGAACAGAAAAGTTCCGTGACATCGGGAGGAGCCG
Source organism: uncultured Planctomycetaceae bacterium (assembly GCA_903863885.1). Classification (GTDB taxonomy): domain Bacteria; phylum Planctomycetota; class Planctomycetia; order Pirellulales; family Pirellulaceae; genus CAIPEB01. Next base: position 30,671 of record CAIPEB010000614.1, read on the forward strand.
CGGCAGTGACAGCCAGCGATACCTCTTCGATTACCGCGCTGGCAGGCGTCCTCTCGCTGACACCCGTCGCGAGGGGAACCGTTACCGCAGCGGTCGGTGCTTCGGTTGCGATGAACAACCTGAGCGACTCCGATCAGGCAAACCAGGTCAAGGCGGTCATCGATGCCTCTACCGTAAGTGCGGGCAGCTTTCAATTGTCGGCGGAGGCGATTCCGTCGATCGTCGCCATTACCGCGGCCGGCGCGGGCGACTTCAGCAAGAATGGTCAAACTCTCGTCGGCATCGGCGGAGCGGGTGCCGGTTCGAACAATGACATCGAGTACGTCGTTCAAGCGCTGATCGGCAACGGCAGTCAGGTCACGACGAACGGCAACGGTAACCTGAGCATGCTTGCCCATACCGATGGCGACATTAAATCAGTCGCGGGCGGTGTCGCAGCGGCGGGAGAGAAGGTCGGCGTCGCAGGTTCCGCGGTTGAAGTAACCGTCGGCGCCGCCGTGGCGGTCAATTCGATCGACTGCACGACTCAAGCTCTGATTCAAAGTTCCACCGCGAAAGCGGGCGGCAATCTCACGATGACCGCAAAAAACGAGTCGTCCATCGAGGCTTACACGATCGGGGTCGCGTCCAGCGTGGTGATCGGCGGTAAGCTTGGCGTCGATGTAGGACTCGTGGGATCCGGCTCCGGGAACACTATTTCCTCCACGACTCAGGCGTCGATCCAGAAAAACAGCAGCGCTGCAGCCGACCTGTCAAAGGCCGTTGCGCTGAACGCCACGGATAGCTCCAGCATCACGGCGGTCGCCGGTTCGCTGACCATCGACGTGGGAAGTGATGGAGCGGCGGTCGGAGCTTCCGCGGCCGTTAATTCGCTGGGCTCCGACGACACACCCAACTGCGTCCAGGCGACGATCGACAATTCGACGGTCAAAGCAGGGCAGATCACCGTCAACGCCTCCGCAAATCCGAGTATTCTCGCGATTACGATCGCCGGAGGAGGAGACTACAGCAATGGCAAGACACTGGCCGTCGGCATCGCGGGAGCCGGGGCCGGATCGTCCAACGATGTTAACTACACCATCCAGGCCCTGGTGACTGGAAACTCGCGGGCGAGCACGATCGGCGGCACCGACATAAACATTTCGGCCAGCAACAGCATCGACAGCAATGCAGATGCCGGCGGAATCGCTCTTGCAGGCGACGTCGGAGGAAGGACGGGAGTCGCCGTCACGGTGGGCGCGGCGGTCGCGGTCAACACGGGCACAATCACCACCAGCGCTTTGGTGCTCGGCTCGACGATCGAGACCGACGGCGATCTGGCGATCGCGGCGAACAGCCAAACCGACCTCGAGTCGTACACGGTCGGAGTGGCCGGATCTCTGAGCCGCGCCGGAACAAACGGGATCGCCGTGGGCGGCGCGGGCTCGGGTTCCGGCAATACGATCACCTCCACGACGGAAGCGAAGATTGATGATCTGGTGATGGGCGCCGCCACAATCCGCAGCTACGTCACGAGTGGCAAAGGTGTCTCACTGACCGCGACCGACTCCAGCCAGATCGTGGCTGGAGCCGGCGCGGCCGCCATTGCGATCGGCAGCGGCAAGAAAAGTCTCGGCGTCGCCGTGGCAATCGGTGCATCGGTCTCGATCAACTCGATTACGTCAACCGTTACGGCGAACATCAACAACTCGTCCGTCCAGGCCAGCGATGATGTTCAACTGACAGCAACCACGCAGCGGCCGGACTCGACGTCCTGCAACATCGAGGCCGTCACGGTCGCCGGCGGAGTGGCCGTTGGCGTCGGCGGCCAGGATGGCGCCGTGGCATTCGCCGGCGCCGGTGCCGGATCGGGCAATACGATCAAGAATACCGTCACGGCATCGATCACGAATTGCACGGGCAATGACAGTCAGAACAAGGTGATTTCCGTCGCGTCGCAAACCGGAAATGTCACGCTGACCGCCCAGGACGGAATGGCAATCCGGGCCGACGGAGGCGGCGTTACGGTCAGTTTCGGCGGCGGAACAGGGACGGTGGCCGTGGGCGTGGCAGTCGGCATGGGTTTCGCGTCGAACACCCTCACCAATACGACAACAGCCTGCATTGACCATTCGAATGTAACCGCCGGTGGCGAGGTAACGCTGAACAGTTTCTCGACGGCCTCCCCGGACGCTAAGGGGTTCGGTGTTGCGCTGGATGTTAGCGTGTCGCAATCGGGAGGCATTTCCGGCGCGGGATCCGGGGCTGGAGCTTACAACAAGCTGACCAATACGATCCAGGCCCGCATCCAAAACGGCAGCATCGTTAGGGCAGGTTCGACGGCAAAGGACGCTGTCAGCCTCTCCGCCACGGACAGTTCGGAATCCACCAGCAGCAGCGGTGCCGGGAGCCTGTCAGTCGGCGTGTATCCGCAAGGCGTAGGACTGGCGGCCGGCGCAGTCGTGGCCAACAATACGATCAAAAACAGCGTCTTCAGCGTGATTGACAATTCATCGGTGACATCGAGCGGCGGCGTATCGCTCGCAACAACAAACTCGCCCGAGGCAACTGCCGTAGCGGTGGCAGTGGCAGCAACCATCACCGCTTCGGAATTCGGGGGCGCATTCACGGGTTCGGGAGCGAATTCCACGAACAGCGTGACCAACACCGTCACGGCCGCGATCCAGAACAAAAGCCAGGTTCAGTCGAACGGTTCTTCGGATGGAGCCGGCGTCTCCCTTTCCGCCAGCGACGCCGTCACAATCGACGCGAGCGTCGGCACGGGCGCGCTGGCGATCGGGTTTATCGGAGCCTCAATTGGCGTATCCCTGACAGACAACTCGGTCGAAGACACAGTGACCGCCGAAATCAGCGATTCCGCCGTCTCGTCCTTCGGCCAAGATATCCGCGTTGCGGCCAGTTCCGACAACACCGTCACGGGCATGGCCGTTGCAACGGCGGCAACCGTGTCGCTTTTCGGCGTATCGGGCGCTGGAGGGCACGCCAATTCCTCGGACAATTCGATCATTACCGCGTCAGTGGACGCCGACGCAACGATAGAGACCGACGGCGGGAGCAACAATAAATCCAGCACATTCGGCGGGTTGATCGTCTCAGCTTCCAGTGGCGGGACAGTAAACGCCGAGGTGGACGGCGGCGTTTTAGCGATGGGCTCAATTGGAGTGTTCTTCGCGAACGCCACGCGAGGCGGAAACACTATTGCTTTCGTGGACGGCGAAGCGGCGCTGACCATCGGCAATCTGTCAGTGTCTGCCGAGTCCGCCTATCAAATTGGAGCTAAGGGCTGGACTCTCACCATTGGCTTCTTGACCGGAGACGGCACCACCGCCACGGCATTGGCCAAAGACTCAGTCCAGGCCTATGTCGGTTCATCACTCACGGACAGTCTGCCGTCGTCTTGGCCAACCGCCAACCCAAACGGCAGTCTGTCCGTAAACGCCGAGGCAAAGCATACCGCCACAGCGACCGCCGACGGCGGAGTGGGGTCGCTGGGATTCCCCTTTTCGCTGGGCGTGGGCGTTTACACCGCAAGCTCGACAGTTCAACCGACGGTTCAGGCTTATTTGCGCGGAATCAATGTCTCGATCCCGGGAACACTTGCTGTGACGAGCGGAGCTGACAACTCGACCGCCGCCAGCGCCACGGCCGGCAGCGGCGGGCTGGTGGCCGGAGACGCAGCACTGGCCAACACGGGCGACACGACCCACGTCACAGCCGCACTCTATGGCGGCACGTTCCACGCCGGCAGCGTCTTGGTCGCGAGCAGCAACAGCAGCAGTTACGCTCCGCACGCGGACTCCGTCAACGCGGCCGTCGTCGGCGGCAGCGGAGCCGTCGCCGGCCACCAGGCGGATACCTCGACCACCACGAGCCTGTCGGACAGCACCTCGATCTACACTCCGGGTACCGTCAGCCTGACGGCCACGGAGAAGTTCGCGGAATTGACCCAGGGCAACAGCGCGACCGCCGCGGCGGGTGGCGTGGTCAACGGAACCGCGGCCGTCAGCGAGGCCACGTTGACAGGCAATGCCGTTCTCTCCGTGGGCAACTCGGTCACCATCACCTCGGGCAACGATCCCGCGGCGAGCCCCGGCGGAATCCTGATGTTCGCGTCCACGGATCTGACTGTCGACGATCGAGTGACCCTGACGACCGGCGGAGCCATCGAGGGGGCCGGAGTCAATTCCAAAATCATCGCCACGCTCAACAATAAGGTCGCCGTCGGCTCGAACGGGAACTTCACCAGCCAGGGCAACATCGGCGCGGGAACCCAGGCGACCGTCAACGCAGAGGCCAATTCGGCAGTCACGACCTACGGAATCGCCGGAGTCGGCGTGGCCGATGCATCCACGACCGTGACCAGCAACCAGCAGGTCACCGTGGGAACCCAGACCGCAATGACGGCATTCGGCAACCTGAATCTCACGGCCGGCGCCGAACCTGTCGGCCTCGGCGCCACCATACTGTCGGGCTCCGCCTACGCGCAGGCATACGTCCGCGGCATCATCGCCATTCCGGACGCACGCGCCAACTCAACCGTTACCAGCAATACGTCGTTGAACGTCGGTGCCGGAGCTCAGCTCGCGTCAGGTCAGAATATTACCGTCGGCACGTATCCCGGAACCCCCGGGGCATTCGCGGACGGCACGGGACACGGTTACGAATTGGGTCTTATTCCCGCCAAGCAAAGCAGTGAATCGAGTTCGGCGGCGACGACCTCGAATTCTGTATTGAACGGCACAATGACGGCCGGCATTTATCACGAACTGTCGATCACGATCCCTAACGATCAGTCCGGTGCCAACGGTTTCAGTCAAACGGTGTATGCCAATCCCGACGGGTCGGCCTACGTTCCTTTTCCTTCCTACTTCACACCCTCGTTCATCGCACCCAGTTATATCGACAGTCATTTCACGGGTGACACGGCCACTGTGCTCAAGAGCGGCGTATCGGACCAATACGTGGCCGCCTGCAACCTGGGTCCGCTCTTTGCGACCGGCGGCACGGTGACCGTCAACGCCGACTCCCTGTCGGGCAGCGGAACGATCACGGCCTACGGCGGCCCGAAGATCTCCGTCACCAACAACAGCCCCAACTACTTGATTCTCGGCCCCATCAATATTCCGAATCTGCCCGGCGGTCAGGTGAACTTCACGATCGCTCCTGCTCCCGCCGGAATGACCGTCAACCAAATCAACAAGAACCAAACGCCCTCCGTCACCGTGACTCAGACCTATGGCGGCAACGTGGGGGGCGCGTCCTACGGTCCCGCACTGTTCCTGATGGGAGACATCGAGAATCTGGGCGGCGACGTGACCATCACGAACACCGCCGGTTCGCTCGGCCAGGCAGCCACGATCTTCGCCAAGAAGGTCACAGTCACCGTCCCCGAGGGCGCCGTGGCAATTGACATTCCCAACGGCACTTACTACGTGGGCGGCAATCCGTATTCCGACTGGAACAATTCCATGATCTGGCCGGGCGGAAACCCCGCCGCAGGAACACCCAACGCCGATCTCGCGGTATCCTACGTGGCCAACGCTACGTTCAGCCCTCCCGTTACGAACCCCTCGGACCCGTTTGCACTGGCGGAGTATCAGATCTCTCTCTACGGAATAGCCGGTGCGAATGCCCCCGGCAATCAGAGCACCGTGTTCTTCGGAAACAGTCTCCCCTACGTGCAAGGCATGGGCGACGACACCAGAGCCACCAACTCCAATTGGGGATTCCGGTCAGGCGCCGGCGGTGCCGCTTATCTGTTGGGGAGCGGCGGTCCCAGTAACAATCAGGGATGGCTGCCGTTCGTGCCCGTCACAAATCTAAGAGCGAGCGCCACGGCGTATCCGGCCATCAGTGAATCGACCGCCATTTACGGCGGCGCCGTGACCATACACGCCAAAACCCTCGACTTGAACGGGAACATCAAGGCAGGACACTTGAAGAACTGGTCGGTGAATTTTCCGGAAGCGCTTGGCGAAACGCTGGCGGACTACCGCGAGGGATATCTGGACGGCCGGAATCCCCCGATCTGCGCGATACCGCTGGACGAGGTGACTACCGTCACGGCCGGAGACAATCTGATCACCGCATCGTACAACGCCCAGACCAATCAGATCATTCTCGACAACGTGAGCGTCTCCACAGCTGCCGAGGTGATCCTGAACGGCGCCATCATCAACACCCATCCCCAGGGCAAGATCGAGATACTCGGCGGCCAGGGGCAGGTCACGGTCAACAATCTGACGGACATCCCGCTTGTCGTGCAGGACATCGTTGCGGACGAAAAAGCCTCCATCAGCCGCATCGACATCACCGACACCAACCTGCCCGACGACTCCAACCGCACGCTGTACCTCAGCGAACCTGGCCAGCCCATTGCCGTCTTCAAGGGTCAGGCGGGCGACTCGAGCCTGGGAACCGGCACACCGGACAGCACCGTCTCAGGCACGACGACCGCCTACAATCCCCAGTCGGGACTCCGCTGGCAGTGGATCCAGCAAGCCAGCCTCAACCGCACGATAACGGACTGGAATTCCTGGCAGATCACGGATTGGATGTGGAACTTCCCCGCGGGCAGTCCGAACAACCCCTGGCAATACCTCGACCCGGCCACAAATCAATGGACCGGCACCCCCGCGGGCCAGACCGTCATCAAGGTGGAAAGCAACGTCTTCGAGCAGATCGTCACCGGCACAATCGATTCACAGACAACCGAGGGGGTCATCTATCACAGCGGGCACTACGGTTTCGCGAATAACGGAGGCCAGTCGGAATGGGACTACCATTTCCCCCTCAGCGTTACGTTGACGATGACGAGTTCCGTCAAGGCAGATAACCCGATTGTCCTGGATTTTTCCGGCATTGCTACGGATAACGCGCTGGACATCGCCTCCATCGACGACATTCTCCTGACCGGGACGATTCAGGCCGCAGCCAGCCAGACATCCGCGATCCAGTCCATCAGCGGCAGCCTGGCCGCTTCGTCCGGCGCTTCACTCACGTCGGGAAGCCTGACTCTGCAGGCCGGCGGCAGCATCGGCGCGACCGGCGTCCCCCTGTCGCTCACCTTGAATAACAACGGAGTGCTGAATGCCAGCGCGGGCATCGGCGGCATCTATCTGGTTGTCGATTCGATCGCCACTCTCGGACAATTGCAGAGCGGCACCGGGAATGCCCGAGGCAACGTGGTCCTCGAAGCCGCGGATAGCATCGTCGCGGCTTCTGGCACCTCAGCACCGAGCAACGTGTTCGGCAACAACATCACGCTGACCTCCGATCACGGAGGCATTGGCAGCGAAGACACTCCTGTGCTGGTCTCGTGCCAAGGCAGGCTCCGAGTCAACTCGACCGCCGATGTCTGGGTCGAGCAGAGCCAAGGCGATCTCGGCGTCGACCAGATCCTCTCGACGGGCGGCGATGTGAATGTCTCGGTCCCGCAGGGCAGCCTCTTCGATGCGACTGCCTGGATGATCAACAGTGTGCCCACCGAAGTGCAGCAACAGGTTTATCAGTCGCTGGGACTGACGGATCCCTCGGCGTCCCAGGCCACCGTCACATCATTCGAGAACCTGGCCGAACGGAACTACCAGCTCTACTGGCAACTGATGCAATATGGTTCCTTCGAGAACGGAGCTTATACTCTGAGCCCCGGCGGAATGACATATTACAAAACGAGCCTGGCAGGGCAGGGGTTGGAAGATCTGTCCAACACCCAAGTTCAGGCATCCGCCAGCAACCTGTACGGAAGCGTCAGCGGCTTCTTTGGCGCGAACTTGTCGGCCAATTGGCAGAGCCTGCCCGAGTTTCAGACTTACACGCCCGGCTACCAGTACACAGCCGGCGACAGCCAGGTCAACTCACTCACACAAAACGCTGTCTGGAATCTCAATCAACTGACCTACATGGTCCACCACAGCGGCATGCAAAGTTCTCTCGTGGGTTCCGCCGATTCCAATGAGTTGCCGGCCAACATCACGGGAAAGCAAGTCAACCTGTCCGCCGGCAAAAGCATCGGCGAACAAGACGCTCCGTTGTTCCTGCCGCTGGCCGGACTGCAGGCCGGCACCTACACGCCCAGTCAGGCCGAGGCTCTGGCTTTGTCCCGCGGCAATCAACCCGGAGACGTGATGCTGGTCGGCAATCATGCGGGCTACGGCGGCGTGTACATTCTTCAGGATTTTGACACGAACACCGACTCGATCACAGCAATCCAGGTCTCTCTTTCCCGCCCGTTGCGAATAGCCACCGCGTATCCATTGAACGCATCGGCCCAAAGTGCCGTCAATGTCCAGCAGACGGGCAGTTCCCTGCAGATTTCCGGATTCGGAGGCAGCGGAACCGGTTGGACCACCAACAGCAGCACCGCTGGCTTGCCTGCGATCAACAGCGACATTTTGACACTCACCGACAGCAGAACCGACGAGGCGACCAGCGCGTGGCTCCAACTGCCCGTATCCACGAGCGATTTCCAGGCGAGCTTCACCTACCACGGATACGGCATGGCCGACGGCATGGCGTTTGTCCTGCACAACGATCCCCGCGGACTGAACGCACTCGGCGCCAATGGAGGATCACTGGGGTACGGAGGCTCGACGGGCACGGCAATCACTCCCAGCGCCGCTTTTGAAATCAATCTCTACGCGGGCGGCGGATCGCTGATTCCCGGCACAAACTTTGTGACCAACGGCGCACAAGGCAATTACAATCCAACCGGTTCGATAACTCTATCGATAGGAAGTCCCATTCAGGTAGTGCTGACCTATGATTCCACGGCCCAGACGCTCACGGAATCACTGACCGACATACGGTCGGGCGCCAGTTTTACGCGGGTACACAGCGGCATAAATCTCGCCGCAACTCTGGGCGCGACAGCTCTGCTCGGATTCACCGGCGGCACGGGCGGAATGACGTCGACGCAGACAATCAGCAACTTCCAATTCATCCAGAACGACATTCGCCACCTGGTTGTCGGCCAGATCCACAGCGCTGACGGCGACGTCAACCTGCAGGCCGACGGAAGTATCGTCGCCGCCCCCGCTTCTTCGGCGGGAGCAGCGGGCCTGATTTCCGCGGCCGGCCTCACTATAGATAGCGGCGGAAGCGCCGGCGTGGCGTCCGCACCGCTTCGTGTCAGTCTTGCAGGCCAGGCCAACGTCGCGGCGGCAACGGGTGTTAACGTCCAGCAGATCAACGGCAACCTCCACGTCGGCTACGCCGAGTGCAACGTCGCCGACAACGTGACCTTCACGGCACCCAACACGGTCTTCATGGACCATCCCGGAATCAGCGGATTCGGCGGCAACGGCTACGATTGGGCCCTCAATAACTCTCCGAATTCCTCCGCGGCCGGAATCTCGCAGGACGTGCTGACACTGACCAACGGAACCGCCTTCGCGGCAAGCAGCGCCTGGTTCGACGCAGCGATGCCCACCGACAGTTTCCAGGTCGGGTTCCGCTACACGGGATCCGGCGGCGCCGACGGCGCCGCCTTCGTACTTCACAACGATCCGCGCGGACTGACCGCAATCGGCGATGCCGGCAGCGGGCTCGGCTACGGAAGCAGTTCAGGCGGCGCCATCACGCCGAGCGTGGCATGGCAGATCAACCTCTATTATCCGCACGACGGAGTAAGTTCGCACGTTTCCGGAACCAACCTCGCCTTCAACGGATCGACGGGAAGCTATCATTCGACCACCCCGGTTGTCATGAACAGCGGAAACGCGATCGATGTCGTGCTGGTCTACGACGCCGCCGCACACACACTGACCGAGCTGTTGACCGATACACAGACCAGCGCGACTTTCTTCAATACTTACACCGGAATCGATCTGACCGCACTGTTGGGCCCGACCGCCTACATCGGTTTCACCGGCGCCGACGGTGAAGTCACCTCGACCCAGACGATTCAGAATTTCCAGTTCTCGGCGGGACAAACTTCCGCTCTCGCGGCCAACGGCGGCGTCGGCCTTCCGGCCAACCCGTGGCACAACCCGCTCAACGCGGAAGATGTTAATGGCGACAGCCTAATCGCTCCCCGTGATGCTCTTGCTGTTATTAATCACCTCAATCGACACCTTAATGTGATGGTGCTGCCGATCGACTCCGCAGATCCCTTCATGGACGTGAACGCGGACGGCCACGTCACGCCCATGGACGTGCTGGTCGTGATCAATCGCCTGAACCGCCGTTCGAGGGCCGTCGCTGCCGAGGGTGGAGGAACGGCGGGCGAAGGCGAATCCACCGCGAATCAGCAACTGAGCCGAGCTCTGTCTCCGCAAATCACGTTCTGGCACGGCAGTGGACAATTGTCGATGCAACGTTTTGCCGCCGTCGGCGCGAATGGCCAATCGATTTCCGCCGAAGCGGACGGGCACTCGTCGTCCCCGGACTGGATTCGTGATCGCCTGTTCGGCGCTGCGCACCGTGCCACCGACGACAGTCGTTTCAGCGACACATTCGAGCGAACGGGACAGTTCGACAATCAACTTTCGGATCTCGAAGACGCTTTATCCGCAATTGCCGAAGACGTGAACGAGCGCTGGCTTTGACAATTAGTTAACGGCTGTTCACAGCCGCATTTTCATCCGTGCTTTTCCGTGTGCATCCGTGGCCTCTTCCCCTCCGGGCTCCGCGCCGACACTGGGCCGAGTGCCCGCCAATCGATCGCGGTCATTCGTCTCGGTAAATCGTGGCGCGGTCGAGACTCAGATTGCGGTCTTCCCCGCCTCCGCTGAAGTCGTTCGTGAAGGCCAGGCGCAGCTCGTGATCGCCCGCCTGCAGGTTCATCGGCAACGAATACGTGCGCCAGTTGGACGCAACGAGGTGAATCGTGCCCACCGAGCGGCCGTCGACCAGAACGTCGACTTCCGGATACACGCCCGCCGCGGACGAACCCGTGGCGACCACGTCGATCCGATATCGGCCGGACTGTGCCGCGCGCAGAGGTGAACTGATGTAGCCGCTGCAGGCCATGGATGCGAACGTCCCCGTATTCGAGAAATGAGGCACACCGGGCTGCGGCGTCATGTGCTCGGCTTCGATTATGACACCCAACTGCGAGTCGGACTCGGCCCCCAGTGCGGTCATGAGCGAGCCGGCCAGTCGGCTTGCCTTCCGTGAGTTCGCTTCTTCGGTGTCCCAGGCGATCTGATCCCAGACCACCGCGCCCTGGCCGAGCCGCGATATTGCAAGGGCCGCGGGAGTCGTCAGGACCGTGGTCCCGTCGCCACCGTCATCCAGCGCGACTAGCACTTGATCGGCAAACAGGTTTCGATCTTCGAGTGGAGGATGGCTCCCGTCGTTGATGAAGGCGATGCTCAACTCGTGCGAGCCCTTTTCGATGCGGGCTGTCACCGTCGTCGTCTGCCACTCCGGTCCGGTGCTCAAGGTGCCAACCGGCTTGCCATCTACAGCAACGCGAACCAGCGGAAGGATGCCATCCGACGGTGTGCCGCGCGCATGAACGCCGATCAGATAGTCGCCCGAAACGGGAAACTCGACCTGCTTGCGAGCCGACCCGACTGTGGCAAAGACAACACCCGGCTTTCGGCGCTCGACGATGCCGCCTTCAAGAGTCCATTGGTCGATTTCGTAAGCCGTCACAGATTTCCCCGCCAAGCTCTTGGCGAACACGCCTTCCGCCATGCTGGCCGCCCTTGGCGTCTCGGCCCAATCGATCCCCCGGTGAGGCCCGAGCCAATACAGATCCTCACGAGACACGAAATCAAAGAATGGCGAATCGCCTTCTGCTCGCGACACGGGGCCTTTGTACGGGCGAACCTCCAGCGGCACTCCCAGCGCGGCGGCCGCCGCGGCGAACTTGTCCGGAGTCAGACGATGCAGCCACAAACGGCCGCCGGTTTCGACAAACTCCCGCGCATTCTGCAAATCCGGCAACTCGTTACGGCAGATCACCAGGCGCGGCCGAGTCCCTGACAACGCGGCTTCAGCGCTGTTTGCCCCGGCGTCCTTCAGCCCATCACAGCGCACACCCCAAGAGGAAAGCAGTGCCTTGTACTCGGTCGGCCCGATCACAACCGTCCGGCCCGTTTCGGCCCGGTAACCGTCGAGCCACTTGAGCAGATTGCCGAAAACGCGAGCGGCCGCCGGTTCTTCGAAGTACTTTTCCGTCAGCAGCATCTGGCAGAACACCATGCAGCCACGGCCCATCGGCCTGGCGAGCAGCGGTGAAGTATCAATCCCAGCCGCAGAACCCGAAACCACAATCGGCAGCGTTCCTGCCACCGGCCTGGCCGCTTCGGCCAATGCGACCATGTTGTCGCCGCGCCAGAACTTCAAATCGTCGGCGTCAATACCATCCAGTGCCGGATGGTGCTTCGCCTGTGAAAACGTCATCGTCGACCGCTGCCCTGTGAGCGAGACGTCGAACAGGCTTTCCGGATAAGTCTCCTGCCGCAGTACGAGCAGACGGCCGCCGCTCGCCGTGAAATCCACGAGCGACTGGCGCGGCGAATAAACCTGTCCGACTACAGGAACGCCGGCGACGGAAGCCTTAAGGCTGCATGAACCGATAATCAAAACGTCGATATTCGCCGGCAACCGTTCGAGTGACTCGACCGGTTCGGTTTTCAATCGCATTCGACCCAGCAATTCCTTCGTCGTTCCCAGCGGATCGTAAAGCCCGATGCGTGCCGAAAGCGATGGAAGCTCGGGCACCGGAAACACAGACAGGCCGCGATTGTCTTGAAACGCCTGCCGACCATTGCGTTCCAACTGCCAATGCCAATCCAGCAATTGCCGTTCAGAGACGTCCGGCATCGGCAGAACGATGTGCAGATGTTTGCGTTCGCCGGCGCTCAGCGAAAGCTCGGTCTGGCCAGACGCAACAGTGCTCGTTCCCTGTGTCAACTGCCACCGCAGCGTCAAAGATGACGCGTCGAGAATGTCGTTGAACACAGCCAGACGGCGCGTCACTCGCTCGCGGCTGTAAAACCGGGTGTCGTAATCGAGCGCGAACGCGGCGATATGTTGATATGCCGATTGGTGGGCGGCAAACAGCGGATTCGTTTCGTCCATCGGCCCGCCTTCGACTACGGTCCAAGGCGACATGCCGCCGACTTCGAGGTCGCGGTAGCCGAGGATCTGCATCTTCCAACTCTCGGCCTTGGCCCGATTGCGGTACGTGTTGTAGTCCCGATACGCTTCGTCGCCAAAGAACACCGTGTGCCAGGAGGGATCTCGCGACGGGATCCACAGAAACTCGCCGATGTACAGCGGCTTGTCTCGCCGCCACTCGAACTTCTCGGCGCCGTTCAGGAACATGTGCGGGATGCTCGCCGGTTTCTCCAGCCAGCGTGTTTCATTCGGCCAGCAGGTGAAGTCCGGATACTCGTGCGGATAGTGAATGCCGATGCAATCAGCAACGCCGTCGGGATCACCGTCGGATTCGTAAAAGAGCGGCCGCGTCGGATCCCATTGCCTGACCAGTTGGCCCATTCGCACGAGGTCTTTTTTTGCGGTCGATTTGTCGTTCAAGCGGCCGCCCAGGAATTCGTTCTCAAGACTCCACATGACGACCGACGGTCGATTCCGGTGCTGCTCGACCATCGATTTGAGATGGGACGCATAGTTTTCCCAGAATCGGGAATCGTAGATACGATACGTGTCGTCGTCGTTCCAGACCGCTCCTTCGATGATCATCAGCAATCCGACCTCGTCGGCCACATCGTAATGGAGCGAGGGCCAAGGCTGCGTGTGTGTGCGGAACGCAACGCACCCGATCTTCTTGACGTTGAGCCACGCCTTGCGGATCGCCTCGCGGTCCATCACGCCTTGGGGCGGCCACCACGAAGTCGCGAGCAGATTGATTCGCGATCCATTCAGAAAGAACTTGTCACCTTCGACCCAGAACTCGCGAAAGCCGAACCGCGTGCGCAACTGATCGCCGCCTTCCAGCGAGGATTGCAGCCAGAGCAGATGCGGATCCACCTGCGACCAGAGCGGCGGGTTCGACCAGGCCTTGCGCAGCGCCACTTTCGCCGACTGGCCGGCAGGGATCAAAACGGCAACCGGATCTAACCGCAACGATTCGGCTCCGGCGTCCTCAACGATCGCCCCGAGCTTGGCTTCAACCTCGCTGCCCGATTCGTTGACGAGCGTGTATTCGACAAGCAGTTCCTTCTTTCGCACAGACGGTTTGACGAACACGTCCTTGATGTAAACCGCGGAAAGAGCTTCAAGAGTGACGTTGTCCCAGATTCCGTAAGAGCCGAAGATGCCTCCGACCGGCGAGAGAATCCGGTCGGCCGGGACGCTGCGAACCGAGTCTGCGTCGGATCTGTCCGGAAACGCGACCTTCTCTTTTTCGGAAGTGAACACGCCCGTCCAGTCATGGCAGCCGACGACGAGATCGTTGGGACCATCGAATCGGACTGCATCGGTCACGTCCAGCGTGAACGCTTCATATCCGCCGAAACAGCCGCCGACGTTTTTGCCGTTCACGAAAACCTGACTGTTGTACTTCACTCCTCCGAAGTGCAGTTTTAGTCGCTTGCCTCGAAACGTCGTCGGCACCTCGAACGACCGGCGAAACCAGGCTCGCTGATAATTCGTTCCCGAAAGATAGCCCGGCACCGTGCATTCCGCCCACGCGCCGCCGGTCGGCGGCGACTGGAGTTCCGACACTCGCTGGACTTGCCACGGACCGTTCAACGAGATTTCATTCCGCGGTTGGTCAGCCGCGATCAGCAGCGATAACAGCAGGCAACAATTCGACAACGCGTCCATGTCATGCTTCCTCTTCGGCGTCAACTCGGGAGCAACTCCCCGAGAATATAGCCGCGAATATGCGCGGCGTGTTACGCGAAGAAACGCTGAACGTCCGGCGAGAACCCGTAAATGCGTTTTGGATTACTGCTTGCCTCCGGACTCTGGACTCCAGACTCCGGACCTTTCCGTACGGCGCACGGACGACACGTAGGCATTCTTTCAACTTCACCCTCCTGCTTGCGGGAGGGTCGATGGCGAGGAACGAGCCAGCGGGGAGGGGTGTCTGACGTGACGAACGAAACACCCTCCCCGGAACTCGCTACCGCTCGTTGCCGACCCTCCCGCCGACGCGGGAGG
Organism: uncultured Planctomycetaceae bacterium; assembly: GCA_903863885.1. Taxonomy (GTDB): domain Bacteria; phylum Planctomycetota; class Planctomycetia; order Pirellulales; family Pirellulaceae; genus CAIPEB01. The sequence goes on from CAIPEB010000614.1 coordinate 45,755, forward strand.
GTGAAGTTCATCCGCGACCGGCGCTGCCGGTCGAGTGACAGACAAGGAAATTGAAGTTAGCCTTGACGTTGCTGCGAGATGGAAACCGTTCCGTTAGTGGATACGTTGCATGACGAACAGGCGGTTCTTTGTGGCGGGACTTTTCGCGTGTGCTGCACTTGGAGTGATGGCCTGGGTAACGATCCGCAGTGCGGGCGTCGATCCCGACGAACTGCTTAAGATGGAAGATCTGAAGCAGACGAGTGTGACCTATTCGCGCTCCGGTTACTTCACGATCGAGGGCGGCGTGACGAGCGTAACGGCGGTTTTCAATGGCGACGGAACCGCCCTCCTTCGTCTGAACAGCGAGAACACCATTCGGGTGAAGATATCGCCGGATCGTTATCGAACTTTGTTGCGATCGATGGCCGATAACGGGTTTTCGACCGTAGGCGTAAGGCGACGCTGGTGCACATATCTGGCCGACTTTGGAAGACTCGACATCGCGGTACAGAATGCGGGGCGTAAGACATTCATTCGCGTCGACGCGAAGCACTATGTGAATGAACCTGAGCGGCTCGAGGCTATCCTTGATACCATCTACTCATTTGAGAAGGAATTCGGAGAATCTTTGAGCTATGGTCCATTGGCAGTCTCGACGCATAGTGACTACCGTGACTTAGTTCTCCCCATCGCTTGTGTGGCGGTTGTGGTTTTGATTCTCGGCGGTAGTGCCGCTCTGCGTCGTTGCCGCAGACGACGTTCCCCGCTGGAACCTTGAGGCAAATGCATGACGACTCCAGACCGCCGAACTTGGATCGGGCTTGATCTTGCATCTGTGGTTCTGATCGTGTTCACCGGTTGCCATCGAGTCGAGCCACGGATCTCGGAAGAACCGCTTCGGGCGGTGCAATGTCCGTTTGCGATCTATTGGCCACCGAGGGACCCACAGGACAACGTCTCGGCTTCCGTCAGGCCGCTCCTTCGCGGAAGCTTGGCTCTTACAACGAAGGAGGTGGGCAACGGCGTAACGCTGGCCGACTTGGCGGTCACTATCACGCGCCCCTCGGCAGAGCCAGACCGTCAGTTCTGGAATTCTCAACTCGCGTTTGCCGATATCGCCTGGATGGGCAAAGTGCGAGTGTGGGACGCGGACAAGAAATGGTTGTGGCCGAATCTTCCGTACCTGCTGCGTCTGCCTGGTCAGGAGCGTATTGAACGGTACGGCGGAATGGATCCCGGCAAGCGCGTCGACAATGATTTCGCCGCTGTTCTGGTTCGCAAGTACGACTCGGCCGGCAGAATCGAATCTGCCGAAACCAGGGATGCTCCGCTTGTTTCGGCAGAATGGTACGCTGCCGGTTCAGAGAACCCGGATCTTTATACCGTGGTGAACTCCGCGAAATCAGACACATTCGCGATTCGCCTGGGACGGAAAGGCCAACGCGCCAGCGGACGGCTCAAAATCTGGCTGATCTACGCCGACTTCCTCGGAGAACTGCCGCCACGCACCTGGCCGCAGACTTCGGAATGGGCCGGCGGAATCTTGGCGTATTTTGAGGTCGACTGGAAAACCTCGCCTGAACATGGCTGTCGCGGCACAGTTCGGCAAATGAGGCCGGTGGACGGGACCGGATTTGATTGGTCGCGTTGGGTCGTGCGCACTCCGGGTATCGACGAGGCGACAGCTCATAAGCGTTTGTCTATGGAAGAATAGAGGCCACGATACACACGAGTGAACACGGATAACCGAACTTGCGACCGGCTGCACGTTCCCGGGTTGCAGAGCGTATTGCAACGCGGCACACTGGCTGGTTGAGTTGCTGGTTAAGATCCGCGTCTCGTCTTCGATCCGGGAGAATCACGCGATGGCTGCTCGAACCTTCGTTCTGTGGGTTGCCCTGGTCCCCCTGATAGCGCATGTGACCTCCGCGGATGTGCGCGGAGCCGAAGGCGCATCGGCGGTCGGACTGCGGGCCGCCTCGGCCGCGATCAATCTCGAGGCTGACGACTCGATGGTCACCGCGGGAGGCATTGGACCGGGCAGGGTCCAGGGCCAGGAGGGTCAGCTGCGGGCAACGGCCGTCGTCGTCCGCCAATCCGGCGCGACTCCGGTTGCCATGGTCGCCTGCGATGTGGTGATCGTTCCCGGCGACATCGTAGACGGGGCGCTGAAAGAGATCGAAACCGCGATCGGCCTGCCGCCCTCCAATGTACTCGTCAGTGCAACGCACACGCACGCGGCTCCGAGCGTCAGTCGCGTCCATGACTACGACCGTGATCCGGTCTTCGCGAAACGACTGCAGCAGGGGATCGTTGATGCGGTGAAATCGGCGTACGCCAAGTTGAATGACGAGGAATCCGAGTTTCTGTTCTGTATGGGCGAAGAAAACACGGTCGGTTCCAATAGCCGGCAGCGGTTGTCCGATGGCATGATCTATTGGGTCGGCCCGAAGACGAACTTCGTCGGCCCTACAGGTCCGTTCGACCCCCAATTGCCCGTGCTCGCTTTCCGCGGCAAGTCCGGCCGCTGGCAGGCAGTGATCTACAACCATTCGACGCATAATATCGGCACGCGGAACGGCAACGTGCGTTCGCCGAGTTTCTACGGACTGGCGGCCCAGGAACTGGAGCCGGAACTGAACGCAAACGTCTGCTTTTTCGAAGGTGCCGCCGGATCAACGCACAACATCAAAGGCGTGACCGCTGCCGACGCGACCGACCGCATGAAGCAGGCCGTGCGCGACGCGCTCCAGCGAGCCACCGTGCATCCGGTGAAACGAGTCGCTTCGATCAAACGTCCCTTCACCTACCACGTGCGCAAGTTCGACGAGGCCGTCGAAGACGACAAGGTCGTCACCTACTGCAGGAAGTACTTTCCCGACGGGTGCGAGATCATCGCCAGGGTTTTCCGCAAAATGCGACAGGAATTGGCGCCGCACCAGGGCGAGCAGCGCACGACCCGACTTCAAGCGATTGTCATCGGCGACGTGGCCATTGCGGCGGTCCCGGGTGAGTACTTCACAGGGCTCGGCATGGACATCAAGCGGCGTTCTCCCTTCACCAACACGATGGTCGTTGAACTCGCCAACGACAGCATTGGTTATCTTCCCGATCGCGAAGCCTATGATCTGGGCGGATATCAGACCTGGATGGGCCTGCACAGTTTCGTCGAACCGGGAACCGGGGAACGAGTCGCCGACGAGATGATCACAATGCTGCACGAGCTTCGAGGCCAAAACGACTAACCGTTCCCCAGTCCGCCTGTTGCCTGATGCTGTTCACTCGCTTATGCTGCTTTCAAATCCCGACTTTTGGAAACCGATTTCCGTGCGAAAGGAGAAGACCATGAGCGAACGACGCGATTTCCTGAAGCAGTTGGCTGTGGTACCGGCCGGCGCAATGCTGATCCCGATGCTCACCGCATCCGCGGAAGAAGCCGCCTGTGCCGAAAGCGTCATCGGGAAACTGCCCGAGAACGTGATCTACACCAAGGAGCACCCCGGCGTTTGGAAAGGCAAAGAAGGCAGCCACGTGCCGACCGTCCAGGTCGAAAAAGGTACTGCCGGCCTGACCCTGAAGGTCGAAAACAAGCACGGAATGGCTGAAGATCACTACATTGTTCGCCACGTGGTTGTCAGCGAAACGGGCGAAGTGCTCGGCGCCAAGACGTTCAGCTACAAGGACAAACCCGTCTCGACGCACGAAACGAAGGCGACCGCCGGACAGCACGTGTTCGTCCTCTCGTTCTGCAATAAGCACGACCTGTGGGTCGCGCACGTGAAGCTGTGAACCCGACTGCAGAGTAAGCCGTCGCGGTTGCACATATCGAGCGGCTACTCGCCGAGTTGCAGAGTTTGCATCAAACCCGGGTGCAAGTCCAACGCGCGGCGGAGCGCATTCCTCGCGGAGTGCTCCGAACGCGCGTTTTTCTTGCGCCTCCGCAACGTGCCGCAGCATTTTCGTGCGACCGGCTCTGCAACTCGCCCTGCCTGACTTGCGAGTTCGTCTTTCAGTTTGTTCAGCGGCTCGAATCGCTGTAAATTCTCTGTCACGGATGCGGCTCCGGGACTCGGTCACAGCATCTTCGCCGACCGACCTATCGGACCGCACGCACAGGGACCACACCGGGAGCAGCGCAATGAAGTGCAGGTTTCATTGGAGAGCAGCGGCATTGATGATCGGCCTGTCGGCTTGCATCGGCGCATTGACGCGCGGGGCGTGCGCCGAGGAAGCAGCGGCACCGGAGCAGCTGTACAGCGGTCAGGTTGTGTCCTACCCCGGTCCCTGGTCGCTGGGACTTCCCAAGCAGGGGATCATCCTCGTCAGCGACTCGGAGCTGGAAACCCTCGCATCCGATCCCGACAAGGTTATCGACCTGAGCCTCACCCCCGACCCCAAGAACATGTCGAGCCTGCGACAGATTTGCGAGGCGGGAAAACGGCAGGGGGCGCGAACGCTGATCGTCGCGTTTGACCACTTCTTTCAGCAATACCGCCCGGGGCAAAACCACGTGCGCGAGCTGATGCCGGACATGGATGCGTACATCGAGAAGATCGCCAAGATCGGCAAGTTTGCCGAACAATATGGTCTTGGACTTGAATTGAGCCTGCTCACGCCGCTCGAGATCGGCCGCGCCTATCGCCAGGCAACCGGCGAAACGGGGATCTGGATGCAATACCGCAAAGGCCTGCGGGATCCGGAGAGCGGCACGTTCAGCGTCGAGTTGTGGCGGCAGAGTCGCTGGGTCAACAACAAAGGACCGTTCGATCTCGAGGACGGAGGCGTGCGCGTGTTCGCCTTCCGCGAACGACCCATCCCGGGCACGCCTTACCGCGTGGTTCCGGAGGACTCGATCGTGGACATCACCAAGAATGTCCAGGTTGAAGTGCTCGAGGGAATTCAGGCGGAGCGATTTCCCGCACAGCGGATCCGCGTGCACGGCAGCGGCAAGATCGAGCAGAAGGGGCTCAACCGGGTGCTCGTCATCCAATCGTATCGCACGCCCGAGATGGACTACTTTTCGGACAAAGCGTTGCCTTACCTCAAGCAACTGATCGACCGCTACGCCGCGGCGAACATCAAATTGAACGCACTGTACTCCGACGAACCGCATCTGATGGGCGACTGGAGTTACCACTCGCATCACGAGCACGGCCAATTCGCCATGCGATATGTCAGCCCGGGCCTGGCGGACAAATTCTCGCGCCGCTTCGGCGAGAACTACCGCGACCTGGCAAAGTACCTGATCTATTTCGTTTACGGCCAGGAAGATTTCGCGATCGACCTGACCGCAACTCAGGGCATCATGCACGTCTTCGGTTCCAAGCCGGAAGACATCCGCCGGACGGCCCTGTTTCGCGCGCACTACTATCGATTTCTGCAGGACGAGGTGACGGACCTTCTCGTGCAGGCCAAGCGGCACGCGGAAGCCCGCATGGGCCATCGACTCGAGGCGCGGGCTCACGCCACTTGGGCAGAAAGCCCGACGTGTGATTACTGGATTCCCTTCGCGGGCAAGCGCGGCGAATCGAGCAAGTACGAGTACACGTCCGATTTCCTCTGGTCCAACACGGTCCAGCAGTCCGCGGTCGCCTGCTCCGATTATTTCCGCTGGGGCGACTTTCTCACGGGCAACGGAAACGACCATGCGGAAGGCGGTTTTCTCGACAGGAACTACACCGGCCTGACACTCGCTTGCTCGACCGGCATCCTCAACGAGATCCCCTACTCCTACGGCGCGCATTGGGGCATGCCCGGCGCGATCGCACATCGCCGCTCGATGCTGGCCGCCGCATTCGGCACGGCCGGTTCCCACTTCGGCGAAGTACAGGACATGCAGCACCGCGATGTCGATGTGCTGATGCTCTATCCGATCGACCTCGTCGCCGTGGAAGAACGTTTCGGAAGCTGGATGACTCAGTACGCGTACGCCAACTATGTCACGCAGGCCAAGCTGCTCGAACGTGGCAAAGTGGTGAACGGCGCCATTGAGATGGCAGGCAGGCGATTCACGACGCTCGCCACGACATTCGAGCCGTTTCCGTCGCAGCGGCTTCTCGACCTGATGCGGCAGTTGGCAGAGCAGGGCGGTCGGGTCGTCTGGTCAGGTCCGCCTCCCGTACTCACCGACGAAGGCAACGACGCACTGGCTGCTTGGTCCGCAATCTTCGGCGTTCAATATCGGCCGGGCCCGAATGAAGGTCTGCCGGCGCCAGGTTGCCAGATCGTTTTCAGCGGCCCCCTGCAGTCGGTCCCGCCTCAGATCATCCTCACCCACGAACTGGTTGATCGCATCTATCCGGTTTCCGTCAGCGATTCGACGCAAGAGGTCGCGCGAGTGCGGGGCAAAGTCGTGGGAACTCAACGCTCGTACCCCAACGGCGGCCAGGCGATTTTCCTCGGATTCCGCCCGCGCGACAATCAATCGTGCAGCCTCGGTTACGACATCCGCACCTGGTTCGATGTTCTGAATGCGGCGGGAGCCTATCCGCCTTCCGGCAAGTTCCAGGGAGTCAACGACAACACCGAGTACCTTTCCCGAACCGGCGATTATCTTGCCTGCCGATTTCCCAACGGATGCTTAACCGTCGCGCGGCACCTTCGAACACTCGAAGAAGATTGGCCGGGTGGATTTGCCCGAAACGCTGAAGCTGATAAGGCCTACGAATCAAGTCACGAGATCCCGACCGACGCGCTGAAGCTGGAAGACTACAAGGTCAACGGTCTGTCGCTCAATTACGAGGGCAATGGCGCCGTCGCGTTGCGGCTCGACCGGGAAGGCAGCTTGATCGCGTTCGCGGGAAGCAACTGCAAACAGATCAGCGTAGACGGCAAGGCAACCGTGTTCTCGGACAATCCGCTCGGTCTGATCATGTTCGCTCCGATCACTGCGAATCGCCTGGTGCCCGGCGGCGCAATTGGCGAGATCGTGATTCACGGAGCAGGGGATGTCCGCATCCCGTCGAAGGGCTTGCCGGAAAATGTACAGTTGTTTTTCGAGGAAGCGATCCTCGGCTCTAAGGGCGCTGAAGTGCCCGTGAAGCGGGATGCACAGTCGCTGATTATCTCGGTTACGCCGGAGGTGTCCGGACGGAGGTTGTGGGTCATTCCGGCAGCGAAGTGAAGGAAACTCCGTGCGAACAGATCCGTTGGCCGCAGCCTGGAGTCCGGAGGGGAAGAGGCCACGGATTGGCACGGATGAAGATCGCCAACATCCCGCAACGCGAACCCGCCGTTCACGCGGGCAGACAAACCGAAGTTCAGCTCTTTTGCGGCTGCGTCATGATGCGCAGGACGGTCTGCACGTCGTTCTGAATATCGAGCAGTTGTTGCCGCACGGCGTCCTGTTGGCGCCGAGGGAGATCGCCGAGCAGGCCTTGCTTACCGCAGCTTGTAGCCAGTTCGCGCGCTCGAGCGGCAGCGATGGCGAGCCCCTTGAAAGCCTTGAGCGTTTCGTCCGCCGTTGGCATCGTCAATTCCCTCTATTGCTGAGTCATCCGGAATCGCGAATCTCAGCCGCACATCCTCACCCGCATCGTGGACTTCTGCAACGGCACTTCGGTTCGATTTCCTCCCTTGGCGCCTTGGCGTGAGATGCTCCTGACTTCCTCGCGACGGATCGCCCAAAGCGGAATGCTCTCGCAAAGGCGCAAAGACGCAAAGAAGGAAAGGGTAAGGAGGCAATAAGCCCCCGACGAGATCGCAAGACCAACGTCCACCTCTCTCTTCCCTTGGCGCCTTTGCGCCTTGGCGTGAGATCCTCCTGACTTACTCGCGACGGATCGCCCAAAGCGGAATGCTCTCGCAAAGGCGCAGAGACGCAAAGAAGGAAACGATGAGGAGACACTGAATGACCACCGCCTGGAAGGCGGTGGGTTCAATACAAATCGTGGCTGCGGACTGAAGTCCTTCGCTCACGATTTTGTGATTCGGAAGTTATCTCCCCCGTCGTCGGGCTCAGTGCCGTCTTGTTGTTTCCGGTACTCCATGATGACTTCATCTGTGACGTTCCCGCTGCTGGCGACGAACTATCCTCGTGCCCAAAGATGTCGACCCCAGACTGTTTCTGGATGTGCTTGAATTCCATCATCAACTTCCGCGAACTCTTGCCCTTGATGTA
>CAIPEB010000615.1 GCA_903863885.1 uncultured Planctomycetaceae bacterium
AGTTCTCTAGGTGCGCGCGGCTACTGGGTGACGACACCGGTTTGGTCGTCAATGCCGATCACATCAGTCCCTGTCCTTCTCTCCCCGAGATCGTGCTGGGAAAACCCGAAGATCTCGCGTCGATTGTGGCTTGCAGGATTCAGGAGAAGTTGGAGCATCTCCGTCAAGCCGCCACGGTCGGTGCCGACCCCGAAGCGATCTGGGGGTGCCAAGAATGCCGGCCAGCCTTCCTGCAACTAATTAGTCAAGTCGGTAGCCTTCTGGCTAAATAGTTTCTGTTGAAACAACGGCATTTTGAAGCGATATGGTCGGCGGCTTGGCAGGCCGCCGAAGCTTTTCGAGATCATAGGCGCGTTAAATCGGGTGTCATACGCGAAATCGACCCTATGTTTTTTGTAAACGCGCATACGATCAGACAGTTCGCGGTTGTACTTCAGGTGGTGCGCGGCGCAAGACGCCTAATCGGAGCCAGCTTTCGACAGGACGATCAGGTTGTGACAGAAGACGCCCAGTCCCACCGATGCCTGAAAACTCTTAAATGAACGAAAAAAGCACCTGGCGAGGCGAAACTCGCGTTTTAAGCCGGAGATCGTCCCCTCGATTCCGGCCCGGAAAGCCTGCCAGGCGCTCATCACCGAGTTGGCCAGGTCTCGCATGCGTTGCGGGATCGCCAGAGTGCCGACTTGGGCCTCGAGTTCGGCGTATTCGCTTGCTTCCGGGCAGAAGCCCTTGTCCCCGGCAAGTACGTCCGGAGCAGACTTGAACAACTCGCGGTGTCGCTTGATGACCTCCTCTGTCAGGCTGCAGGCGGACGGTTTTTGCTCGAAGGCCTCGTAGTCGGTGATGAACTTCTCGGCAGTCTGGCAGAGCAGTACGGAATGTCCGAACTCGACCGGTTTGTGCCGACGCCCTCGCTTGATCAACTCCGTGTGCGGTGTCGAAGATGCTGAACACGCGATCTCGCGCGGGAACCTTTTCGCCGCGGATCGATGTGCGAGTGGCCTGAGTGACCGTCAGTCGCATGGACGGAAGAAAACCTTCGAGCTGGAGAGCAATTCCCTGGAGTAGCAGCGACGCGTGTTCTTTGCAGGATTTCACGAACAAGTCGACGATTCCCACGATCCAGTCCACGCGCTGGATCAACGTTCGCATGGTGCTCTTGACCTTTCGCTGCCGAGCCTTCGAAGGGCTCGCCATGTACCGCGTGACGAACAGATAAAGACGTTTCACTTTTCGATCGTGAAAACGATGCGGACAGCATGCGTCGTCGAGATCGCGGGCTCGCTGCAGGAGACGCGACGCCACGCGCCAAGTATCCCACAGCAGGGAAGAATCCGTCGGCCAGTGAATGTTCGTTTCCACGACCGTGGTGTCCACCCGGAGCACCGACGGGTCAATCGATTCGCTGGCCACCGAATGCGCTCCGAGCAGTTCGTTGACCCGTTTCCACGTCGTCGGCTGGATTACCTTGAAGCACTTGTTGAGGAAGGTATGATCCATCACGGCCTTCTTCCGAGTACGAAGGAAATCCTGAAGGAAGTCACTCTCCGCGATCCGAACCACCGCGTCGCGATACGACACCCCATCGACCATCATCACCACCAGAGCACGCAAGATGGTTTCCGAGGTGAAATCCGCCTCTCGGCCCTTGCCCGTGCCTTCCGAAAGCGTGGCCAGATCTCGATGGATTTCCTCGAGCAGTTTCGGGTAGGCATCCAGCGCGGCGCTGATCACCTTGTACTTCGCCCGATAGTCGCGTACCGTCTTGGGAAGGTGATCATCACAGCCCGCGAACGCCAAGATTTCTTCCCGCTTTCGACGCATCCTTGTGCTCCTTGTCAACGTGGTTATGAGATACCCGGAGCATAAGGGTGCGTTCTTTTTTGTCAATTCGAACTGGCGGATCCGCAACAGAAACTAAATAGTCACCGCTTTTGTGAGTAACTCTACGGCACGAACTTGTCGCATGGTATGTGCTGCTCGAGGCGGTTGGATCAAAGATCCCTGTCCTGCAAGTGGCTATGCGATCTGACAGCGTGCCAGCAGGAAGTCTCGGTAGCGATCGACGATCTGCCGAAAGTCGGCCGCGAGCGTTCCGCAGAAGTGCTTGTCTGGCGCCTCAGCATGATGGCCGCAACCGCCACCGCAAAACAGGGCGTAAGGGCATTCATCGCAGCCTCCAAGCGTGGTCATATCCCGCATGAAATGCTGAGCCATACGCTCGATATCCAACCCTCCGCCGTGTGCCAGTGAGCCGAAGCAGGCCTGATTGACACCAACCTCCTCGTTACAGAGGTAGAATCGGCCGTCGGCACCGAACACGAACATATGCTGAGAATAAGATGGGCAATTGTGGATCCTCGGCACCGCAGAGTGGAGCGGAACCTGTTCCGTCGGAAAGGAGTGGATGCCCAGGCTATCTATCAGATGGTATTTGTTGTCGACCAGGGGCAGGAAAGTGAATCGTGTCAACTCCGGTTGCTGCCGCAGCATTTCTAAGAAGTCCAGCGCGAGTTCGATGTTCGTCACGGTGTCGCGGCATTCCGCCAACCCTTGGTACTGGATTGGGCTTAGTTCGAAGAACACTCCCTCCGCGTGCCACCAGCCCTTCCTGCGGTAGAAATCAACCATTCCTGGGATCTCGGCAATGTTCCGCTTGTTGAGGTTCATCTTGATCTGCACGGGAACCCGCAGTTGTATGAGGGTGTCGATCGACTCTACCGCGCGATCGAACGAGCCGTCCAGCACACGGAACGCGTCGTGCTTGGGTCCGACGCCGTCAAGTGTGACAGAGATAACGTAAATGTCTCGCGAGTATTCGATGAACAACTGCCGAAATGAGGAAATCGCTGAGCCGTTGGAGAAGGCGGCGATCTTCATTCCGCCGTGGCGGGCACGCTCGAAGATGCGAGCCGGCGCCGGTGCGGTGAAATCCTGGAATGGCTCGCCTCCATACAGGACCACGCTTCCGACTCTGCGATCAAAACGGGACTGCAACTGCTCGATGACTTTGAACGCGGCGTCGATATCGCCGTCGCTCATCACCCGGCGCTCTGCCTTGGCTGGCCGACCTTTGGCGAAGCAATACGAACACCCCATCGGGCAGTAGTCTGTGGGGCAGAGCATAAATACTGCGTCCCGCTGGGGCAAGCCGGCCTTGATCAACTCGATCAATTCGGCGCGGACCCGTGACTCCTGGGCGGCATCGGCAAAGAGGTAGCCACGCTGGGCCAGAACGAACGCCTCCGCGGGATATCGTTCGCCGTAACCCGCGGGATTCTCCAGCAACAGACGGTGTTCCTCGGCGGACACAACGTCGATTGCCCCAGTCAGGCCATTCACCAGCAAGATATGCTGCTCGTCCAGTTTGTAGGGCAGGGAGTAGCGGGTGAAATAGCCAAACGGTTGCGACGCCGGAGACTGGATCCACAGTCGACCTTTGAACGAGTACATCGCAGCATTCTCTCAATTCATGTCAGCGAGATTAGTTTCAGGGACAGGTGTGTGTGGCTCGCGGTGAGGGCCTGCCGTGAAAGACAGGGGATAGCCACAATCCACGCCGGTGCAATCGGGCCGCCGCTGGCAACCTTCGCAATCTGAGAGATAGTGCATTTCGACCTGGCTTGGGCGAACGCAAAGATCGTGGTATTCATCTTTGTACATCACCTCGTAATCGGGCAAGCGTGTGTACTCTTCCGTTGTCAGATAACACAACGGGACATTCTCGACCGTGGCATCCTTCCCCATGCTGCGGACGCGGGCGAGAGCGGGGCGAATGACGTGCGCAGCTTCCGCGTAGGACAGAAAGAGTTCACGGTGCGCGCGGGCATTACCTTCCATACGAGGATAGCTGAAGGCCATGTCATGCACACCCAATTCGCCCGCCAGTAAATCAACGAGCGACTCCGTTTCCGTAGCGTTGAGACGCGTGACGACCGAATTCGTCTGCACCCGCAGGCCTCCGTCCAACAGGATTCTCAGACCCCGTAGCGTCCGATCGAAACTACCTGGCTGCTGCGTCGCTTGCTCATGAGATCGCGCGTTTGCGCCGTGGACGCTGACCGCAATTTCCTGCAGACCGTTGTTGACCATGATCTCGACCATTCTCGGCTGCAAGCAGTGCGCCTGCGTATACGCATAGGGATGCATGCCAAGGTCGACTGCTGTTTCGATGAACGAGAGGAAGTCCGGGTGCGTCAAAGGGTCGCCCGCACCGGAAAAAGCCACTAGACGCACGCCTGCCGCCGCACAATGACGCAGCCAAGCCTCGACAATCTTGGAATCCACTGTGCCGCATTGACGATTTCGGCGTTGATCAGCGGCCCCGCAGAAAAGGCAGTTGTTACGGCAGTCGAGGCTGACCAAGATAGTGGCCAGTCGCGACTGTGGGAGTGTGGAGAGCCATCTAGTGGCCTGGCAGGAGATCAACACTTCGACGTTTCCTCTTGCGCAACCCTCGCCCCCCTTCTGGACAAGTACTGTTGGGAACGTTTTCGGGGGCCCGGTTGTGGTCATTATTGGCAACATCGTCTGTTGTCACAAGTCATTGGCCAGCTGGAAGCGAGGCTGCATCGGCATGTATCACCACACCTTTGGCTCTATTGGCCGAAGATGACTGCGAACCGGAACGACCTTTACCCGGCGTTTGGGGACAGAATACATTGGATCAGGCTCGCGCGTTTTACGCAGAGGAACGCGTTGGTCGCACGGCAATCCGCCGCTATCGCTACGTCACACACAACAACGCATCGAGGCTGGTAAGTCGTAGACTTCATCCCCGCTTGGCACGTGCCCGCCGCACTGCGAGTCTTTTCATTCCGCCCTCCGACCCACATCTTTGTCCACAGCCTTGTCAGCAATCGACTCCGGCCCCTTGCACGCCCTCCGCACCAATTCCGTCTCGCTCAACTGCAAGCCGCATCGCCGAATTGACTGCTTACGAGGGACTTGCTGCAATGGCTGTGATCGTGACCGGCAACTCCGACGTCATCGGTGAAATATCCATGAATGGCAGCGGCGTCGTTCGAGAGGCTTGCGATTCATCGGTGCTGACGGGGCCGAGGCTCTGCCGATCCTTCATCGACTCGTGTGGGACTGCAATGCGCGATTACATTCCATCTAGCCACCAGAGAGCGGTTGGGCACCCTAGCCGAGAAGTTATTGCTCCTGGACAGGCAGCTTTAAGGACATGAGCGACGATGATGAACCCGATGAACTCGACATCTCCCACACCTCATCAGGTCGGTTTACCGCGATCAAGGCCGAAGTGGCGAATTGACTTCACGGCCTCGGAGTGAATGTCCGACGGTAGGTTATCGACGCGGAACCACTGCACTTCGGAATTCTCCCAGTTCAGTCGAAATGCTCGTTCGGACGGCTTGGTCTGTAATTCGACGAGGTAAGTACGCCAGCCAAATGTACACGGGATATCGTATGCGATGTGTTCAGGAGCTTCTTCAGAGGAAAAATCCGGAGGCAGGTAATCTCTGAGGGCATCCATTAGTTCTTTGCCCCCCAACGCCTCTTCTCTAGCCTCACGTGCCGCTGTTTGCTGATACGACTCCCCTGGCGCTTGCTGACCTCCAGGGAAACTCCATTTGCCATTGGCCGGATTACAATTCCGGCGGAATAGGAGAACTTCCCAGCCCTCGCTGCCCGCATGGGCGAACACGATGCTTGCCCCGAAATACGGAAGTTTCCTGGCCCATCGTCGAAGTTCATCAAGCATGGTTTGAGTGCTCCGAGAAATGGCTTCGCTGTAATGTCAGTAAACGAGTGCAGAGGTTAGTGTAGCTTGAGTTCTGTTTCGATTGCAGCTATGCCTTGTCCTCCATCAGCGTTTCGCGCAGTATTCGGTGGCCGGCCACGACACCCCAGCGGATCTGGTCAGGGCTTTCCTGCAGACGGGATTAACTGCGGGCATTATGGATTCGGGCGGCATGTTCCGTTCAGGTGCAGTGTGGCGTGCCGTAGAAAGCAGCATCGTGTCGTAGAGCCAAAGGAAAAATAAAACGGGCCGTCAGCGTTTGGTTGTGCCGGTTGCCATTTACGCGTTGCGATGTGCACCGTACGGGGCATTTGAGTAACTATTTGCGGCTGCCCGTCGCACGCGGTTCATAAAGTGTTCGACCGTTACCTCTCGAGGAGGCACCGTTCTCACGCTCGCCCAGCCCGCTCTATTTTTAGGTCAGAATCACGACTCTTCAGGCGAATTCCGGCGACCAACGGAAGCGAGGTCTTGTGCCGGTTCAGTCGCATCGCTCCGGTTGGCCGTCTCGTCGCCCCGCTCACTCCATTTCCACCAGCCAGTTAATTGCCTGAATGGTGTTATTCAGGTCACGGATTTGCCGGCCAAGATCGTCACAGCGGTCGTGCAGATCCGCCACATCCAAGATCGCCACCCACTTGATTTCCCGAAGGCCGAATCGATCCGGATCGCGGCGGGTGTCTTCGGCCGCGTCGTTCAACACCGAGTGCAGCTGCAGAAGATTGTCTCGCCGTGCGAGAAGTTCTGTCAGGGTCTGACCCTGCGGCGTCCGGTAGTTGGAGTTCACGCGATTGATGGCGCAAGTCAACTGCTCGAGCGCGTCGAGCGTATGCTTGCACTTGTCGATCAATTCAAGAGGGTCTTCTGCGGCCTGCTCGCCCTCCTGGACGACTGAACATGCGGCGACTCGCTTGCGCAAGGCTGCGATTCTCTTCTGCAGGTCGCTTCTCAGGTTCAATGCCTCGGCTAGTTTCATCAGATTCTCCCCTTCTCAACGGTTTAGTGCTTCGGGTCCGTGTGTCTTTTCGGACGAACGTCAGTGTTGTCACAAGTCAAGCACGTGTGTGCACAGCGATCCGTCTCTCGGTTCCTGATTGCGCGATTGAAATTTGATGCTCGCTGACAATTCTTCGTTTACAAATATCTGACACTCAGCGTCGCCAGTTGGTTCGTGCCGCTCTTGCTCCATCACATGGAATTTCGCAGAGCGCCGGCGCGTCCCGCGGCGTCGTCATCGCTGCTGACGCATCTGCCCAAACGCACACTGACTGCATTTGTAGCCGCCACTGCTGTACTGCCCACGATGGCTTCCGAGGCAAAGCGGGCATACGCGGAAGCCGCACTTGTCGCACACAAACCAGTTCCAGTTCTGCGGCAGTTGCTTGCCGCACTTCTGGCAAGGAATCATGAAATTGCTCATGCGCTTCTCCGTTCCAATTTGAAAACAGCCTCGTCAGCAGAATTCGTGGGTAAACTCTGGTTCGGGTAGGGCGCCGAGATTGTGATATAGAGCAAGTTCCACGGCCTCGTAGGAACGAAAGCCGTACGATTTTCTCATGGTCAGTTTCACCTTGTTGTTGAAACCTTC
>CAIPEB010000616.1 GCA_903863885.1 uncultured Planctomycetaceae bacterium
CCGGCTCCACGGCAATGACCTTTGTTTTCTTCTTTTCGCGGAGATTGGCGCCAATGTAAGGGAAGGAAATTCCGGCAAGGTTGCTGCCGCCGCCGGCGCAGCCGATGACCACATCCGGATTGGCGATGCCGACCTTCGCCAGCTGCTTCTTCGCCTCGAGCCCGATGATCGTCTGGTGCAGCATCACGTGGTTGAGCACGCTGCCGAGGCTGTAGTTGGTATCCTCGCGCATCGCGGCGGCCTCGACCGCTTCGCTGATGGCAATGCCCAGACTGCCGGGCGAATCCGGGTCCTTCGCCAGGATCTGGCGTCCGGCGTTTGTTTCCTCGGAGGGACTCGGCGTCACCGAAGCGCCCCACATGTGCATCATGGAGCGGCGGTAAGGCTTCTGCTGGTAGCTGACCTTTACCATGTAGACCTTGCATTCCATGTCGAACATCTTGCAGGCAAATGCCAGAGATGTCCCCCACTGCCCCGCGCCGGTCTCCGTGGTCAGACGGTTGATGCCCGCCTTCTTGTTGTAGAAGGCCTGGGCCACCGCCGTATTCGGCTTGTGGCTTCCCGCCGGACTCGTGCTCTCGTCCTTGAAGTAAATCCGCGCCGGGGTCTTCAATTCGCGTTCGAGGTTGCGGGCACGCACCAGCGGGGTCGGCCGCCAGATCGACAACACCTCACGGACTTCGTCGGGAATCTCGACCCAGCGTTCCTGGCACATTTCCTGTTCGATCAGGGCCATCGGAAAGATCGGAGCCAGATCCTGGGGCCCGACCGGCTGTCTTGTTCCCGGATGCAAAACGGGTGGCATGGCTTGGGGCAGATCGGCCGCGATGTTGTACCAGGCACCCGGAATCTGGTCGGAACCAAGCAGAATTCGCTTCAATGTCATTACTGAGTCCTCTTACGCATCCGCGGAACAAATACGGCCGAAACATGACTCTAATCTCGATCGCCAAAGTTGTCGAGCGGCTCCAAAAGGCCGAAAGCCGGGCCGTTCTGTCGGCCGATAGCTCCCTGAGCCCTGGGCCGAATATTCCCCGAAAACCGGTGGCCTGCGGCGGCAAAGTCCGGCGCCAAAAACGGACGATTCCCCACCCTCGAGGTCGATCGGGCGAAGCGGGTCCGTTACAATCGGCGTTCAGCGATATTCGTCCGGCACACTCCTTTTTTTCGCGCATCACCAACGCCATGGAAACCACCGCGAAATCCGCCTCGGCACGTACGGCAATGACGCCACGCGAACGCATTCTGGCCGCATTGAACCACCGGGAGCCCGACCGGGTGCCGATCGATTTCGGCGGCCACCGCTCCTCGGGCATCGCCGCGATCGCCTACGGCCGATTGCGCAAGGCACTCGGCCTGCCGCCCGGCCAAATCCGCGTGTACGACCCCGTCCAGCAACTGGCTGTCATCGACGACGATGTACTCGATCGGTTCGGCGTCGACACGATCGAAATGGGTCGAGGATTCGCGCTGGACGACAACGACTGGCGAGACTGGGTGCTGCCTGACGGCACGCCCTGCCAGATGCCTGCGTGGGCGCTGCCCGAGCGGGAGCCCGGACAATGGGTCATGCGTTCGCGAAGCGGACGAACCCTGGCGAAGATGCCGGACGGTGCGTTGTACTTCGAACAATGCTATTGGCCCTACCTCGAACAGGATCCGCTCGATCAGTTGACCGACGCGCTCGAAGAGAACATGTGGTGTGCGGTCAAGTCGCCGCCCGGGCCGCTGGTCGCCGGCGAAGGCGGACTCGAACGTCTGGCCGAAGGCGCCCGACGGCTGCGGCAGCGAACCGACCGCGCCATCCTCGGGTTGTTCGGCGGCAACCTGCTGGAGACAGGCCAGTTCCTCTATCGCAACGATACCTTCTTCATGGTGCTGGCCGGTAACCCGCAGCACGCCCACGATTTCCTCGACAGACTCGTTGAACTGCATCTGCAGAATCTCGAACAGTTCCTGTCGGCGGTCGGATCGTCGATCGATGTCATCGTGTTCGGCGACGATCTCGGCATGCAGAAAGGCCCGCAGATCTCCCCCAAGATGTACCGCGAGTTCTTCAAACCGCGACACAAGATCCTGTGGAACCGCGCCAAGGAACTTGCGAACGTCAAAGTCATGCTGCACTGCTGCGGCGGCGTCCGCGAACTGCTCGACGACCTGATCGACGCGGGACTCGATGCGATCAATCCCGTCCAGGTCAGTTGCTCCGGCATGGACCCGCGGCGTCTGAAGGCCGACTTCGGCGACCGTCTGACCTTCTGGGGGGGCGGTTGTGATACACATGCCGTGCTGAATCAGGCTTCGCCCGAAGAAGTGCGGCGACACGTCCTCGAGCAGATCTCGATTCTCAGGCCCGGCGGCGGATTCGTGTTCCAGCAGGTGCACAACGTTCTGGCCGACATCCGCCCCGAGAACATCATCGCCATGCTCGACGCCGTCCGCGAAGCCGGATGACGATACTCGGCGCCAGGGCGGCGGCCGGCTGAGACCTTGCCGGATCCGGAGGCCTGCCAAAGAGTTTGCAGGGCGAAAGCAGCCCGGCGAAAAATCCGAAGCGACTCCCGACGGTTTGATTGGGCTTTTCGGCGCGGCCTGATAGAATCGGGGTTGGAATTGGCGAGCGACCCGACCGGTCGAGTCGAAACCAGCAAGCCATCACAGCTTGGTCTTCCGGTTCGGGTGGCTGTGCGAGAAGCCGATCTCAGCCTTTTCTCGATACTTTCTTGGAAGTCCCTTCATCGCCGAGATCCGTCGCGATGTCGCGCAGATCCTCTTGGAATTGGAAATTGCTTTTGCGAGCCGCGGCCATTCTCGCGATGTTCGCGGTTGCCTCCCTGCGGCAGTTGCCTCCCGCCGCGCCGTCAATCTCCTGCGCGGCCGAGTCGCCGGCGAAGGACAGAAAGGCCAAAGGCCCGCAACAGCCCGGGTCGAAGGCCAAGGACGATCCGCTCGGCGCCGCCGTGCAGGCCTGGGAGTCCAAGGCGTCGGGCAGCGGGGGCGCACCGGCGCTGAACCAGAACCCCTTCTCGACAAAGTCCGATGCCGCGAGTCCGGCGAATCGCATCGACGAATTCGTATTCGAGCGACTCAAGCAGAAATCGATCACCCCCGCCGACCCGTGCTCGGACGGGGTCTTCGTCCGACGCGTCTACCTCGACATCATCGGCACGCTGCCGACCGCCGAAGAGGCCAGGAAGTTTCTCGAGAACAAGAGTCCCGACAAGCGGCGGGTCCTGATCGACGAACTGCTCGAAAAGCCCGAATTCGCGGACTACTGGGCCATGAAGTGGAGCGACCTTCTGCGGGTCAAATCCGAGTTCCCGATCAATCTCTGGCCCAACGCCTCGCAGGCCTATCATCGCTGGCTCCGCGCATCGCTGCGGCAGAACATGCCGTACGATCGCTTCGCCCGTGAACTGATCACAGCCAGCGGCAGCAATTTCCGCACGCCCCAGGTCAATTTCTTCCGCGCGCTGCAGAACCGCGATCCGCAGGGAGTGACCAAGGCCGTGGCGTTGATCTTCATGGGTTCGCGAGCCGAAAAATGGCCGCCCGAACGACTGGCCGGCACGGCCGTGTTCTTCTCGAAGATCGGATACAAGCCGACGGGCGAATGGAAGGAAGAGATCGTCGTTTTCGACCCCAACAAGGGAAAGACGCCGCCGGCCCCCGCCGCGCCGGCGACTCCTGCCAAGCCGCCCGCGTCCGCCAAACCATCGACGACCGCTGCGTCCTCCGCCCCCGCGAAGTCCGCGCCCGCTGCAACGGCCCCGCCCGCTACTGCGCCGGCGCCTGCCGCTCCGCCGGTACCTGTTGCTCCACTCTTTCCGGACGGCACTCCCGCGACGATCCCCGCAGATCAGGATCCTCGCATTGTGTTCGCGGACTGGCTGATCCGTCCCGAGAATCCATGGTTCAGCCGCCAGATCGTCAATCGCATCTGGTACTGGCTGTTGGGACGAGGCGTCGTGCATGAACCGGATGATATCCGGCCGGGAAATCCGCCGCAGAACGCGGAACTCCTGAACTGGCTGGCCAAGGAACTGATCGACTCAAAGTACGACCTGAAGCACATCTACCGATTGATCCTGAACTCCAACACCTACCAGCTCTCGTCGATCCCGCAGAGCAAGGATCCGCAGGCCGCAGTCAATTTCGCGTATTACCCGCTGCGGCGGCTCGAGGCCGAGGTGCTGATCGACGCGATCTGCCAGATCACGGGCACGACGGAAAGCTACTCGAGCATGATCCCTGAGCCGTACACGTTCATCCCGGAGGATCGTCGGTCGATCGCCCTGCCCGACGGCAGCATCACCAGCCCGTTCCTCGAAATGTTCGGCAGACCGCCCCGAGACACGGGCCTGGAGTCGGAACGAAACAACCGCATGACGGCGGCTCAGAAACTGCACCTGCTTAACTCCAGCCACGTCCGGCAAAAGATCCAACAGGGCCCGGCCCTGCGTACGATCCTTGAATCGGGCGGCGACGGCTCCAAGACCGCAGAAATGCTCTACCTGACCATCCTCTCGCGTCTTCCCACCGAGGAGGAGACGTATGCCGTCCAGGAATACTGCCGGTCGCCGGGAGGCGGCCAGACCGTGGCCTGGGCATTGATCAATACGACCGAGTTCCTGCACCGGCACTGATACCGGGCGGCAGGGCCGCCTCCCAATGCGGTGCTGACGCACCGGTCTAGAAACCGCTCCCGTTGGTCGCTGGACATTGAACAAGAAACAAACATCCTGACGATTGGTGGCATCGGGCGGCAGGGCCGCCTCCCAATGCGGTGCTGACGCACCGGCCTGAAAACCGCTGCCGTTGGTCGCTGGACATTGAACAAGAAACAAACATCCTGACGATTGGTGCGAAATAACGATCGACTGACTTCGAGAAAAGGCAGACCGAAATGCGCGATGAAAAACTTCCGTCCGTCGGCCGGCGCGAAATGCTGCGGTACGGGATCGGCGCGACTGCGGGACTCTGGCTGAACGACCACCTGCGGGCGGCAGAAAAAGAAGAGCCGAAGCCGCCGAGCCAGCCGGAAGCGGGCAAGCCGGAAACCGGCAAGGCAACCGAGGGCAAAGCGAAGGCCGTGATCCAGATCTGGATGTGGGGCGGCCCGTGCCACATCGACACGTTCGACCCCAAGCCCGAAGCGGGCAACGACTATTGCGGCCCCCTGGCCAATCCGATCCAGACGAGCGTGCCCGGGATCCGCATCAGCGAACTGATGCCGGGACTGGCGAAGCTGGCCGACAAGTTTGCGATCATTCGCTCGATGACCCACGGCCAATTCGGACATGAGACGGCGGCCTACATGACGCAGACCGGCCGCATGCCGGGTGGACGTCTGGTCTTTCCCAGCGTCGGCGCGGTCGTTACCGCAATGAAATGGAAGGACGGGAACTCCAACAACCTGATCCCTCCCTACATCGTGCTGACCGAACCGCAGGGACGTTTCTCGGAAGCCGGGTTCATGGGCATCCGCTACAAGCCGTTTGCCACCGGCGGAGATCCCAACGCGGGGCGATTCGCGGTGGAGGGAATTGTCGCACCGGGTATCTCGGACGAGCAGCAGCAGGAACGCCGCTCGCTGCTGAATCGCCTCGACAAACTGCAGCAGGCGATGCCGGGCGATGCGACGGCGTCGGCCGCGAAAACGGCCGAAGGCGAGGCCTACGACCTGATTCTCGGCGACGCCGGCAAGGTCTTCGATCTCTCGCAGGAAAAGAACGAATTGCGTCAGAAGTACGGCCGCACCACCTTCGGCCAGTCGTGCCTCGCCGCCCGTCGATTGATTGAAAAGGGCGTGCGATTCGTCACGATCAACTTCGGCGGATGGGATACGCACAAGGAGCATTTCCAGACCATGCGGCGCAAATTGCCCGAACTCGACAGAGGCATGGGCACGCTGATTGCCGATCTGTCCGATCGCGGACTGCTGGACAGCACTATCGTCTGGTGTGGCGGCGAATTCGGCCGCACGCCCAAAGTGGACTGGGAACCGCCATGGAACGGCGGACGCGGCCATTACGGAAAAGTCTTCAGCTCCCTGGTGGCCGGCGGCGGATTCAAGGGCGGCCAGGTGGTCGGCAAGTCCGATGCGAAAGGCATGGAGGTCCAGGACCGGCCTGTCTATCCGTGCGACCTGATCCGCAGCATGTACCGGATGCTTGGCATCGATCCCGACGGCAACCTGCCGCATCCGATGGGCGACATCATCCCCGTGACACCTTCCAAAGAGGAAGGCGTTCAGTCGGCCGGCGAGTTGAAAGAAATCACTTGAACACCCGCGCACAATCCGCAGCCCCATTCGGTCCAGCATCATGAACGCCGCTCAAAGGTGTGCATTGGCCGTTGCCGCGTCCCTGGCATGCGGCGCGTCGCTCGTTCACGGCCAGGCCAATTCGAATGTGCCGCACATCGGCTACGTGTTCCCCGCGGGGGGGCAGGTCGGCACTTCGATCGAAGTGAGAGTGGGCGGAATGTCGCTCGAGAAGATCTCGCAGGCGCACATTTCGGGAGGCGGCGTGCGCGTCACGGTCGGGAAGTTCTACCGGCCGCTGAACGGCGGAGAATATAACTCGCTGCGACAGAAACTCGACGATCAGCGGGAGATCATCCAGGCCAAGTGGAAGGCCGAGGGAAAGAACGACCCGATCCCGATCGAGGTTCTGGCCAAAGCGGCCGGCGTGACCGACGACCAACTCAAGGAAATGGAGATCTACCGGCAACGCGAGGCAGACCCCAAACGGCAACCCAACGTCCAGATCCTCGAGGAAGTGACGCTGCATATCAAGCTCGATGCCTCCGCGCCCGTCGGAGAACGCGAACTGCGTCTCATCACACCGACCGGCATGTCCAACCCGCTCTGGTTCCAGGTCTCGCCGTGGGCCGAGTGCCGCGAGACCGAGCCGAATGACAAGGTGCCCGACAAAGCCGCCGGCGACACACTGCCTGCGGTCATCAACGGCCAGATCATGCCGGGGGACGTGGATCGATTCGCCATCAAGGCCCGCAAAGGCCAACACCTCGTGATCGCCGCCAGTGCCCGCGAGCTGATTCCCTACCTCGCAGACGCCGTGCCCGGCTGGTTCCAGGCGGTGATTTCGCTGAGCGACGCGAACGGCGATGAAGTCGCCTACGCCGGGTCGTATTACTTCCGGCAGGATCCGGTCATCTATTACGAAGTGCCGCAGGACGGCGAGTATCGGCTCGAGATCCGCGATTCCATTTATCGAGGCCGCGAGGATTTCGTCTATCGCATCGCAGTCGGTGAGATTCCATTTGTCACAGGCATCTTTCCGCTGGGCGGCCGGGCCGGCACCAAGGTGTCCGTCGAACTGCAGGGCTGGAATCTGCACAACGATCACTTGATCGTCGATGCGATCTACGACCGGGGACGGCCGCTGCGCAAATACCAGGTCAAGCAGTCCGACAAGGTCTCCATTCCCGTATCCCTGGCAATCGACATGCTGCCCGAGGTGCTGGACAAGGAACCGAACGAAACCCGCGAACAGGCCCAGGACGTCGAGTTCCCCGTCATCGTCAACGGGACGATCAGCAAGCCGGGGGATCGGGACTTCTTCCGCTTCGAGGCACACGGCAAGTTCGTGGCCGAAGTCTTCGCGCGCCGGTTCGGTTCACCCGTCGACTCGTGGCTGACCGTCACCGATGCGGACGGCAAGGAACTGGCCTCGAACGACGACTATGAGGACAAGGGAATGCCGCTGATCACGCATCATGCGGATTCGCGGATTCTCACAACCCTGCCGGGCACCGGAAAATTCTGCGTCGGCATCCGCGACGCCCAGACCGGCGGCGGAAAGGACTTCATCTACCGACTCCACATCCGCAGGCCGAAACCCGATTTCGATCTGCGAGTCGTCCCCTCCAGCATCATTGCCAGACCCGGAGGGCACGTGCCGATCACGGTCTATGCACTTCGGCGCGACGGCTTCGACGACGACATTCTGCTCGAACTCGACGAAGCGCCGCCCGGCTTTGCGCTGAGCGGCAACTGGGTGCCGGGCAATCAGGACAAAGTGCGTCTCACGCTGGCCGTGCCGAACACGCCGACTCCCGAGCCGATCAGCCTGACGCTGCAGGGCAAATCGCAGAACCGCGACCTGCGGCTCTCGCATCCGGCCATGCCGGCGGACGACATGATGCAGGCTTTCGCGTATCACCACCTGGTGCCCGCCAAGGACTGGACCGTTTTCGTCTCGGGGAACAAGGAGCCCAACCTGCCGCTGCAGATCCAGGTGGACCGCAGCGGACGGCTGAAATGGGGCGAGGGAGAGAGCCTCAAAGTCCTGGCCCTGCCGACCGAAAAGAACCCGCCGAAGGATATTCGCCTCGATCTGCGCGAACCGCCCGACGGAATCACGGTCGAAAGCTGCACTCCGGAAGGTCCGGCGCTGATCGTCACACTGAAAGCCGATCCGAAGAAGGTCAAGCTCGGCCAGAAAGGCAACCTCGTTTTCGAGGCGTTCCGCGAATGGACAGCAACCGCTGCGGACGGCAAGTCGAAGACCACTCAGCGGTCGCCGCTCGCGCTGCTTCCGGCAGTACCGTACGAAGTCGTCAAGGGCAGGCCGGCCGCGCGAGGCAAACGTTAGCGGCCGGGCCCCGCCCGCGAGGCGGGCCCTTCGTCGCCGCGATCTTCGTCATCGTGAAGCATGCGAACGGCCGGCGTCTCCATGTCGTCGAATTGCCCCTGATGGACGGACCAGATGAATGCGGCCACGCCCGCGGCAGCCAGACAAACGGCAACCGGCAACAGAACGTAAACGACGCTCATGGCTCTCCTCGGAACGTGGGCGAAAGGTAGGCCAGCGCGAGCACCGAGAACGAACTGATCGGCATCAGCACGGCCGCACCCAGCGGGCCGATCAGGCCAGTTACGGCCAGAGTCGCCGCGACGATGTTGTAGGCCAATGAAACGGCGAAGCTGCGGTGGATCGTCCGTACCGTATTGCGGGCCGCAGCCATCAGTTCCACAATCGGACCGATCCCCGCGCGGCTCAGGTAGACGTCGGCGACCGACAGGCTCACTTCGGCACCGCGGTGCACGGCGATCCCGACGGTCGCGGCGGCCAGCGCCGCGGCATCATTGATTCCGTCCCCGACCATGACCACAACGCCCTGCCCGGACGCAGTCTGCACGCATTCGACTTTTTCTTCGGGCGAAACTCCGCCGACTGCATCCGCCGGATCGAAGCCCAACTCGCGTCCCACCGATGCGACGACTTCCTGATGGTCGCCGGACACGATGCGGGTCCGCCAGCCCATTTGCCGCAGTTTCTGGAGAGAAACTGCGACATCCGCCCCGATGGGGTCGCCCATTCCGGCTATTGCCATGCAGCGGCCATCGACTCCCACGATCACGGGGCTCCGGCCCGAATGCGAGATGCCGCGTTCGGCGGTCTCGAAATCCTCGGAAATGAATACGCCCTGCAAGCGGGCAAATCGCGAGGACCCCACAACCACCCGCCGACCATCCACGGTGCCGGTAATCCCGCCGCCGATCGATTCCTTGACCTCAGCGATCAGCGGTTCCTGATCCGGTTTGCCGTCGGCGGCAGCGGCCACAATCGCCAGCGCGACCGGATGCGACGAGTGCGATTCCAGCGATGCGGCGAGGAACTTCGCCTCGGGCGATCCGATCCAGTCGACCAACGTCAGGCGGCCGGCGGTCAGCGTCCCGGTCTTGTCGAGCACGATCGTTCCGCGGCGGGATAGATGTTCCAGCGCATCGCCCCCTTTGACGAGAATGCGGCGACTGGCCGCTCGTCCCAGCGCCACGGTGATGGCCAACGGCGTCGCCAGACCCAGTGCACACGGGCACGTGACGATCAGCACGGCCACGGCGCGATCGACGGCGAGATTCGCGTCGCGACGCAGCCAGACGCAAAGCGTGGCAAGGGCCAGGCACACCACCACGACGACGAAACCGCCGGCAACGCGATCCGCAAAACGCACAAGAGGCGCTCTGCGACGGCCGCATTCCTCGATCAGGCTCAGCAGTCGCCCCACGCGTGTCTCGACGCCGACGGCCTCGACCCGCACTATCAAGCGGGCCGAGAGGTTCACCGTTCCCGCGTGAACCCGATCTCCCTCGCCGAGCATTGCCGGACGGGATTCGCCCGTCAGCAGCGACTGATCCACGGCCGACCGCCCTTCGACGATCGTTCCATCGGCAACCACCGATTCGCCGGTGCGCACCTCGACGAGATCGCCGGGCGAGATGGCCTCCACCGGAACTTCGCGAATACAGTCGCCTTCCATCCGGCGCGCGGATGTGGGCGTCAGCGAGAACAACAGTTCCAGGGAGTCGGCGGTCCAAAGCTGCTGACGATATTGAAACCACCTGCCCACCAGCAGCAGAAGCACGAGCATCGTCAGCGAATCGAAGTAGATCTCGCCGTGCCCCGTCACCGCGTTCACGGTTCCGGCGATGCCTCCCGCCGCCAGCGCGATCGCGATCGGCAGGTCGAGATGGGCGGTCCGCGTGCGCAGCGCGGCCCACGCGCCTCGGAAAAAGAGACTGCCGGGCCAGCACAGAGAAATCAGCCCGAGCACCGTGCTTGCCAGCCGAAAGAAATGCGAGTACTGGGATTCGATCCCCGAGAATGTGCCGCCGTACAGAGCAATGGCCAGCATCATGACATTCCCGGCACAGGCCGCCGCGACGCCGATGCGGACGAGCAGCCGGCGCTCCTCGAGCTTGCGTACGGATCGAGCCTGCAGGTTCTTGGCGGGATGCGGCGCATAGCCCAGCGAATCGAGCGACCTCGCAATCCTGGACAACGAGATCTGAGCGGGATCCCAGCGGACCTGCACGAGCGACCGGCGCATGTCCAGGCGAGTCTCGACTACGCCCGGCGCAATGCGGGGCAGCCGCTCGACGAGCCAGACGCATGCCGCACAATGCACTCCCTCGAGGTAGAACTCGACCGACTCTTCGCCGCCGGCCAACGGCCGCACGTAAAGATCGCGGAACGTATCGTCGTCGTATTCGTCGTAGCGCAGCCCGGTCGTGCGAGCCGGGGCCGAATCGACAGCGGATTCACCGCGCAGCTTGTAGTATCGCTGAAGCCCGCAGCCGTGGATGACCGCGTAGACGGCGCGACATCCGTTGCAGCAGAATTGCTCGTCCTGTTCCGGCTCGATCAGACCGGTCGGAACCGGCAGTCCGCAGTGCGCACAGACAGCGTCGGACCTGCGTGGAGGCCCCGCACGATTCCCGGATTGTAGCTCAGGATTTGCGTTCACGGGCCTCGCAGCACGGCGGGCGTTTCTTGGTCGTTTCCGACACGTTCTTTGCGGTGTCGCCTCGCAGGGGAATCGCACGAGCTGATTCCAGGATCCTGGCGCTGGCCGACTGCCGCTCAACCAGCGTGAACAGGCCCAGCACGACGATGACCAGAGCCGTGACCTGAGGCAGGCGGCGGCCGAAAGCGCCGAGCAATGTCTGGATGCCAAACCCCAGCGAGGCGAGTACCGGAACGGTGCCAACCCAGAAAGCAACCATCACCGCCGCGCCCTGCCACGCAGTGCCTGTCCCTGCCGCCACCAGCGCAAAGGCGTACAGCCACCCGCAGGGAAGAAACGCGGTCAAAGCTCCAATCGTTGCGGCTCGCGGCAACGGCTGCAGCCCCGACGCAAGACGGTTTCCGAGCATCACAAGACGAGCGGCCCACGGCAGAGCCATGTGCGGCAAGCGCAGGCCCCATGCCTGGGCCAGTGTCGCGAGGCCGACGGCGACCATCATGCCGCCGGCCAGCAGCGATGCCGCACGGTGCAGGCCGATCACTGTCCCGCCCTGGTTGAACGCCGCACCAAGCAGTCCGCAGACCGCTCCGATCGCAGCGTAGCTTGCCAGCCGGGCGCCGTGATAACCGCACTGCAGCAGCGCTCGTCGCCGCCAGCCGTCCGCGGACCTGCCGCCCAGCGCAAAGGCGACCAGCGGGCCGCACATGCCGGCACAGTGCAGACTACCAAGCAGGCTCGCGCTGACAACTGCGGCCCAGACGGCCATCATTCTTTCTCCGGAGACCATCATTGTTTATCGGGCGTCAGAAAGACTTCGCGCACGATCGTCTGCGTAAACGTGTCCGATCCGCGATATGCCGTGAAGCGAAACTCCCACACTCCCTGGCGGTCGAACCGCCACGGCGTCCGGTATCTTCCGCCACCGACACTTTTCAATCCGGCCGTACGGCGATCCTGACCGCGAACATGCGGAAATGCCAACACCACGACGGAAGCCGCGTCAACGGGCTGCCCGCTCGCATCCCGCAACGCAAGCTCCACGATGCGATCCGTCCCTGCCTTCGATTCATCAAGCACCTTCAGCGCGCCCGTCCACCCGAGACGCGAGTTCTCTCGCAGCTGCGCGGCGGTCTCGTTCCAGTGCAGCCCCTTCTGGTAATAATCCGGCTCCGTGGAAAACGAATCGTCGCGAGTCGCCACGAAGACCATCACGAGCATGAGCAGGATCTGGATGCCCAGCAGCGACAGGATCAGCCCCGGCCAGAACCAATGGGAACGCGACCTGCCAACCTTCGGTGCCGGATCATCGGACATGAGTGCCTCGCGACGAACTAAGTGCCGCTCTGCGGTCCGACCAGTCGATATGTGTACTGCCGGTCGAACTTGCCGCCGTCCGTCACCCTTACCTTGATGTCATGGCGGCCGAGAACGAACACCGATTTCGGCGACGCGATCGACAGGGTTTCGGTGCGGGACTGCCCGGCACTCACCGATATCGGATTCGTGCCCTCAGTGATCTTCACTCCGTCCGCATCGACGATCTCGACCCGATAGTCCGCATCGCGGCCGCTGCGGTTCTTGATCTTCACTCGAATCTGGCTGGTGACTTCGCCGGGCACAAGTTCGGTGAAGGGCACGCCCATGCCGCGCAGCAGAGTCACGTCGGCAGGCTGCTTTCCGATCAAGACGACGAACAAAGCACTGAGGGTAATCGCGAGCAGCGAAGGGTAGATGATCACTCTCGGCCGAATCAGCCTGCCGCGTCCGTCCGCCATGCGATTCTGGGAACTGAACCGGACCAACCCCCGCGGCTTGCCCACGGCGTCCATCATGCGATCGCAGGCGTCAATGCACTGGGTGCACGCAATGCACTCCATCTGCAGGCCATCGCGGATATCGATGCCGGTCGGACAAGTGTCCTGACAGAGGCCGCAATCCACGCAATCGCCGAGCGACTGCGCATCTCGATTGCCCGCCCCGCGCTTGCCGCGCGGCTCGCCGCGCTTCACGTCGTAACTGACGATCAGCGAATCGCGGTCCAGCATGACCGACTGGAAACGGCCGTAAGGGCACGCCACCAGGCAGGTCTGTTCACGGAAGAAGCTGAAGTCGAACATCATCAGGCCGGTGACGGCCAGCATCACGAGAAACGAAGCCGGATGCTCGAACGGCGACTGGCGGACCCATTGGACGAGTCGATCAACTCCGACAAAATACGCGAGAAACGTGTGGGCCAGGAACGCCGAAACCAGCAGAAAAACCGCGTATTTCAGCACGCTGCGCACTGGGGTCGATTTCTTGCCCGGGGTGTGCCGAGGCCCGGGCGGGCCGTCGAACAACCGCTCCAGAGGCCGGTACACGAAATCGAGATACACGGTCTGCGGGCACATCCAACCGCACCACAGACGACCGCAAAGGGCCGTGACCAGCACGATGCCCACAATCAGACTGACCAGCAGCAGTGCGAGCAGCACCGTATCGGTCGGAAGAAAAGTGAATCCGAGAATCGTGAATTCCCGCGCGGGGATATCGAGCAGCACGAGGGGCTTTCCCTGAAAGCGCACGTACGGCACGAGCGTGAACAGGCCGAGCAGCACCCAGGCCAGCAGTCTCCGCCATTTCAGGAAGCGGCCGGCAAATACGCGAGGATAAAGCCATCGACGCGTGCCATCCTCGTTCAAAGTGGACAGCACCCGACTCTTGGCAAGCGGCATCTCGGCGCTCAAGACTTGGTCCCTTCGGCCGGCTTGACACTTTCGCTGGCTGCAGGCTCAGTTTTGGCGGGAGCCTCTTCCGCCGGCTTTGCGGCCTTTGAAGCCGGCGTTTTCGGCCACGGCGGGATCACATTTCCCTCGGGTCCGCGTTTGCCGGGCAGATTCTGACCCCGCAGCGTTGCCACGTACGCGGATACGAGGACGATTTCGTTCGGATGCAGCCGGTCTCGCCATGCGGGCATCGTGAGATTGGCGGCGCCTTCCGAAACGACTCGCGGAATGTCGGTCAGTTGTTTGACGTTCTTGCAATAATCGTCGGTCAGGTTCGGCCCGACAAGGCCGCTTCCGTCGTCCCCGTGGCAGGACTTGCAGTTGCTCTTGAATACGCTCTTCCCCACCTCGAGCCAGTCCTTCTGGCCCATGTAGCTGATCAAGGTTGCTTCGTCCGGCTTCAACTCGCCGATCTGGGCGAACCGCAGTTTGAGGTTCTCGACCTTCGCATTCTGATACGCTTCGTCCAGCGTCCAGCCGGAGTTTCCGACATGGAAGAACAGCATGTACTGGATGCTGAAAATGAAGGTGGCCAGAAAGATCAGACTCCACCACATCGGGCACGGATTGTCGTACTCGTGAATCCCATCGAAGCCGTCTTCCGGCGAATCATCGACTATGGGTTGGTCGGCCATCACCTTGCTCCACTGCTGAAACTGCATGTTCGGGGCGGGGTTCGAGATCGTCGCGATCCTCGTACAGGCGAGCCCACCCGGCCAATTCTTGGGAAGATCGAGTCCAGGTCCAGATGCAGATCGCCACAAACGAACCGACAAACAGCACGAGCGAAACGATCGCGAAGGAATTCATCCCCATGGCGGTCATCAGACCTTTGAGACCCATACGCTGCCCGCTTTCACTGCGAGGCCTTGGCCACCGCGCCCGCGTCCGGCTTGGCCGGTTCGGGCGGAGTGGCGAACAGATCCTTGCCCAGTCGGTCGAGATACGCCACGAGGGCGATCACTTCCTTATCCTCGAGATCCTTGGGACCGCCCCCGCCGACTACCTTGGCCGCGATCTCCGCAGCCTGCTTCCTGGCCGCCGGAATCGCGTTGCGGATTTCGTCCTGCGTGTACGGCACGCCGATCTTCCGCATCGCCTCCATGTGGGCAGGCAATGTTTCCAGGTTCAATTTCGCATTCAGCAGCCCCGGGTAAGCGGGCATGATGGAACCCTGCGTCACCTGGCGAGGCTCCTGGAAGTGCAGCACGTGCCACAGCGGCGACTGCCGTCCACCCTCCCTGGCCAGATCCGGACCGATGCGCCGCGAGCCCCATTGGAACGGATGGTCGTATACAAACTCGCCGGGCTTGCTGTATTCGCCGTACCGCTTGGTCTCCGCCAGAATCGGCCGGATCATCTGCGAGTGGCAGTTGTAACAGCCCTCGGACAGGTACAGGTCGCGGCCCGCCAGTTCCAACGGCGTATACGGCTGGACCGTGGCGATCGTGGGCACGTTGGAACGGATCAGAAACGTCGGGATGATCTCGAACAGCGACGCGACGACAACGGAGATCACTACCCAGATCGTGAAACGCAGCGGACGCCGTTCCCAGCGGCGGTGCCACCAACCCTGCGACCAGATGTCGATCTGCCGGCCCAGTTCCAGAACCGGCGCGTTATCAAGACCCGACGTCGGCCTGGGCGGCTCCACGTAGGATTTTGCCAGCGGCGCTGCCGTGTGCACCGGCTCCTCGTATACCGCCGGACGGGCAGCCCATGTCTTCACGCAGTTGATGCCGCAGAGAATAGCCCCCGCGAGGTAAGCGATTCCGCCCAGCACCCGCAGCCAGTACATCGGCATCAGAACCTGGACGGTTTCCACGAAGTCGGCATAGGCGAGGTTGCCTGAAGCATCCAGTGCCCGCCACATCAGCCCCTGCGTCAAACCGGCGACGTAAATCGGCACGATGTACAGCAGGATGCCGACGGTCCCGATCCAGAAATGCGTGTTGGCGAGTTTCTGGCTCCAGAGGTTTGTCTGGAACACGCGCGGCAGCATCCAGTACACCATGCCGAACGTCATGAAGCCGACCCACCCGAGCGCACCTCCGTGCACGTGGGCGATCGTCCAGTCCGTGTAATGCGAAAGAGCATTTACGGCCTTCACGCTCAACAGCGGCCCCTCGAATGTGGACATGCCGTAGAACGTGATCCCCACCACGAAGAACTTCAGGATCGGATCGCTCGCGACCTTGTTCCACGCCCCGCGCAGCGTGAGCAATCCGTTGATCATTCCGCCCCATGAAGGCATCCACAACATCACGGAGAACAACATACCGAGCGTCGAGGCCCACTCCGGCAGAGCCGTATAGTGAAGATGATGAGGGCCAGCCCATATGTAGATAAACACCAGAGACCAGAAGTGCAAAATGCTCAGCCGATACGAGTAAACCGGCCGATCCGCCGCCTTGGGCAGAAAGTAATACATCAGACCGAGAAACGGCGTGGTCAGGAAGAACGCCACGGCGTTGTGCCCGTACCACCACTGCATGAACGCGTCCTGCACCCCTGCGTACACCGGATAACTCGTCATCAGCCCCGCCGGCATTTCGAGGCTGTTGAATATATGAAGAATGGGAATCGTCACGACGGTTCCTATATAGAACCATAGCGCCACATACATATGACGCTCGCGACGAGTAAAGGTAGCTGTCCATTTTCCGGAAGCCGGAAAATGGGCCGTATAAAGACGTGGGGTTGACGGAGAATGATGGTATGCGGCGATCAGCCGCTCGGCACAGGTTCGGGTTGGCAGTTCGCAGTGCCCGCTGCGTTGAGCAGTGC
>CAIPEB010000617.1 GCA_903863885.1 uncultured Planctomycetaceae bacterium
ATTACCTCCTGCCGGCCGTAGAAGGTCCGGACGACCTTCAGGCGAGTCGGCGGAAAGAGAAAGCCCCCTCCTCCAAACCGCGAGCCAGAACCGCCAGCCGCCGCGGCCACCGAACCGCCGGACATCGCCATGGCGGCCAACACGTCCAGATCGTAATCTCGCGGTATCGGGAACTGGCCGGCCGTGAGCAGGCCGCCCGTGTAGTAGACCTCGGTTTCACGTGTTTCGACCACGACCATGTCGCCGGTGCGCAGGATGATGTCATCCGCGGTAAATTCAGTGCTGGCATCGCCCGGATAGGCCCGCAACGGGATGGTGATGGTACCGCGGTTCTGGGCTGCGGCAACCGACGAGTCGCCGCCTTGGTCCGAAAGCAATACCGACGCGCCGACGCCCGGCAACGGTACGGCCTCGGGCACACCGCCCGGGCGATTGCCGTTCAGACAGGCCCCGCGCACGATGCGGACTTGTGCTTTGGCGTCCGCGCCGGGCAGACCGCCGCTGCGCGACAGCGCGTGAAACACGTCGTTTTCGTAGGCCGGAAGCTGCAACGCGAAGGTCGCTCCGCGACGGACCGTCTCGAGCATCACTTCTCCGGTCCGTGCTTGGCCGGTCGTCTCTTCGGCCACCGGCCCCGTGTCCTCGCGCACCACGTAAACATGGTAGGTGCGGGGACGCAGCAGGGTAACAATAACCCGGTCGCGCGTGGGCTGCAGGATCGCACGTTCCTTGGTGTATGCGGTTTCGATGGCTTCTTTGGCCTGGGGCAGCGTCATCCCGGCGACTTTGATCGGCGGAACGAGCGGCAGCGAGATCGAGCCGTTCTCCTCGACGGCGATCGGATATCCGATCGCCGGAGGCAGATTTTCGGATTGCGGCTGGTTAACCGGCGGCGCGTCTTCCTTTCGCCCCAGCACGCCCTCGATATAGATGCCCAGCACGTCGCGCGGGCCGATCTCGTGCTCATCCGGCCGGCACTGGACCAACCGCATGTAGTCGATCGTATCCATGTTGCCCCGCGGCTGGTCGAAGAATTTTGGCGACACGCAGTCCGCGGGGACCGACTGCTTGTTCTGCGCCAGGTTGCATCCCAGCGCAAACTGGATGAACATCAGCCCGAGACCAACAACCAGCAAGCGACGGTGCCGAGTCGTGAGCAGCATCGTGAACACCCCGTACGGGTTTTCCGCCAAACGCAAACAGACCCTGGGCAGGAAGTCTGCCCGTTAGAATCTGATCGACCCGCAGAACCGGTAGATTCATTATTTCCGGCACAAATTACGGGGAGGCCACGGATGGGCACGGATGAAACACGGATGGGAAATGCCCGAATCCGTGGAGATCTGTGTTCATCCGTGGCCTCCCTAACCCCCGCAAAGTCGCCCTGATCGGGTGGGAAGGAGCTTCCGGTAGCATCCGGCTCAAACTGGGGAATTCTTCGAGTTCCCTCAGACCCGAAATATTGACATGGACCCCGCTGGCTGTATGCTTGGAGTATCTAGGTAAATTACAACCGTCCGGTTTTGTCTTTGCGCGGGATTACCGTTCGAAATATTTCCTTTGGAACAGGGAACGTTTTAGGAGGGCGACTGATGAAGCGATTGATTTTTGCAGTAGCGATCCTGCTGCTGAGTGTTGAGGGGGCCTCGGCGGCCTACACGCCGTATCCGTTCACGGGTGGCCCACAATACCAGTGGGATGACACTTGGTACTACGCTTTTCTCGGGAAACGGACACCGACTGGCTCGACTCAGCAAGGGCAGGTGTGGTTGATATCCGACGATCCGGCATACGGCCCTCCTCAGCAGACTTGGTTCTCCAATACTCTCAACGGCGGCGCACAGGGCCTTGGATTCACGTTGAGAAACGGCGGCAGCGTCGTGTTCGACAATACCGGGCTGGCAACTGGCGACGATTCAGACTACCTGGGTCTCACCGCCGGGATCGGGAATGGCAGGGCCTACTACTCGATGGCAAATAACTACGATTCGATCACGGCGTCGGGGGTGTCGTTCGACTCAGCAACCCAGTTCGACAGCATTACCGCCTACTATGGAATTGACTCCTACTTGGCCAATTCGGCGAACAGTTTTCCAATTTACAAGGTAGATGTTTGGTCGCAGAGCGGCGGTGCTCCGCTGAACACCAACAGTTTCAACGGCAATGTTCTTTCTGCTGACAGCTTTGCCACTCCTGGTGCGTTCAGCGTGGCGTACACCACCTATGATCGCGTTTTCGGGAGTGGTTCCGACGAGATCTGGCAGGTCACTTACACGCTTCCCAGCGCTATGACGCTGGCCGCCGGACAGACGTACTACTTCGCCAGCAGCGCATCGGTTCCCGAACCGGGCAGCCTGGCATTGTGCGGCGGGATCGGCCTGCTCGGCCTGGTCCGCGTCGGCGTGCGTCGTTGGCGTAAGAAGAGCTGATCGGTTAGCGAATCAAAACGAAGAGGCCACGGACAAACACGGATTAACACGGATCAAGTCAAACGGATCCATGTTTCATCCGTGAACATCCGTGGCCTCTTTTTTTGATGCCGGATGCCCAAGTGGCCACGGATCGATGCCTCCCCAGTCGCGAAGCGACGGCCCTAGCAAAGCCCAGGGCAAGATGACGCGAGCATCGCGAGCGGAGACGCCGCCCTGGGTACACGAACCCAAACCCACGATAGCCACAACGTGGCGGCCCTAGCAATCTCGCCTTTTTGCACAGGGCCGTCCATTCAGGACTCGATGATTGGATGAGTCCGCAAACCGGGGCTACGTCAAGGCTCGCCGCGCTCGCCTTGTCTGCGCCCCGGGCTTTGATAGAGCTGTCCCTTTGGGACGGAAGACTGTGTGTCGCCCTGAGTACGTTGAATGTGCGGATTTACACGGATCAAGTCAAACGGATCCGTGTTTCATCCGTGAACATCCGTGGCCTCTTTTTTTGATGCCGGATGCCGATAGTCAGTAGTCGGCAGTCAGATGTGTGTATTTGTTTTGCTCCAGACTCCGGACTCTAGCGGTCTGTGATGGAGAATTGGGATCCGCTCGCTTCTGGCCCCTCACCCCCGCCCCTCTCCCCAAAACAAGTTTGG
>CAIPEB010000618.1 GCA_903863885.1 uncultured Planctomycetaceae bacterium
CAGTATCTCGGTTCCCCTGAGAAAGAGCCTCGATCGCCAGAACGAAGTTCGTTTCGCAGAGCTTTCTGTTATCGTTCATGCACTTCTGCAGAAGCTCCTCTGCATCACCGCCCGATGTCCTGCTCAGGTACCGATATACGTCGTCGTATACTTCATCTGTCATCTGCAAATTCCTGATATCGCCAAGTACCTTTTTCGCGTACTCGGGATCGCCGAGCAGCGCCGCGACGCACCAATCGCACTCGAGGTAGGCGGGGTTGCGATCCTTGACCTTCTTATCGATGTATTTCTCGACTCGTTGGCGGATACCGCTTGCCTTCGGGGAGAAACCGGGCTCACACATCTCATAAAAGAACTCCATGAACTGGCAATTCTCGCCCTGCAGACCCGGGGTATTCTTCAGCCAGATACCGGCTTCGGAATCTCCCATCTGAAATAGCAGTGTGCCGGACAACTGACACACATACGGGTTCAAGTCTGTGTTTCGATGGTCGAGCGACGAGATCAGTTTTCGAATTCCGTCGTCATTGGACGTTTCATTCAGTATGAGAAAATGGGCGTACACTGCGTATGAGTACTTCGAGAAGTTCTTCAGATGTCGGCCTTCCGTTCTTGCCACATCGATATATTCCGCGGCAGCTTTTGTAAGTGCTTCAGCTGAACCCGGGTTTTGTTTTGCCGAGGCGCTGCAAATGTTCGCAGCCACGAGATTTGCCATGGCGAATTCCGAGGCCGCCATCGGCGAAGTCTTCAGGATCTTCCTTGATGTGTCAGCATCGTCAATTGCAGCCTTGGCAAGCGCCAGGGCGTGTTGCAGGTTCTCTCCGTCCTTCATCGCGGACAAGCGACTTGCCTGTGCCCGGTACAGTCGCACGATGTTCTGATTCCCGCGCATGCTATCTGCTTTGTCGAAAAGCGCGAGCGATACATCCGGGTTCTTCCAGATGTTGGCGAACCCCAAATACAGAAAGTCTTCGAAGTTTGATGCGGGCTCCTTCTCGAGATCCTTGACGGCTTGGAAATACGCTGGTTCATCGCCACCCCACAGTGTCGACACGGCAAGCAGCGATCGGGCGGGAATGCTGTCCTGCCGCAATTTGACGGCTTCTTGCAGGCGTTCGATCGCTTCGCCGTAATTATCCTGATAGAGTGCAATCTGCCCAACCGTGAATCGGTCCCAAAACGTATCCGCACCTTTGCCAATAGCTGTCCACTTTAGGTCAAGCGCAGACGAAAAATCGCCCCTCAAGATTGCTTCAACGACTTCCCCTTTTATTCGTTCAAGTTCATTCTTCTTCTCGTTCTGTATCCCCCTATATATGAGAAACGTTATCGCCAAGACCGCCGCAGCAAGACCCGCGATCAGGGCGGCAAGAGACGGATTACGGCGCGCAAATTTGGCAACGCGTTCCAGAGGGCCCGCCCGTTTCGCCATGATCGCTGATCGGTTGACGTAGCGGCAAAGGTCCTTTTGCAGGTCCCCTGCGGTCTGGTAACGACGGTCGGGATCGCGGGCGATCGCCTTGAGGCAAATCGTCTCCAAATCGATTGGAATCGTTTTGTTCAACTTCCGCGGCGTCTGGGGTTCCTTGTGCAGGATCTGGGCGATGACCTCGTCTCGTGTTCGACCGGGAAACGGGGGGCTCAGCGTCAGCAATTCGTAGAGAGTCGCCCCCAATGAGTAGATGTCGGTGCGGTGGTCCAGGGGTGCCCGGCCTGCCGAGATCTGTTCCGGCGACATGTACAGCGGCGAACCGACGAACTCCCCGCTGATCGTCATACCAGGCTGCTCGAGGATCCTCGCCAGGCCGAAATCGTTGACGCCCAACCGCCCGTCCGGCGACAGCAGCAGGTTTGACGGCTTGATGTCTCGGTGAATGACACCCTGGCAATGTGCGTGTTCCAGCGCGTCAGCCACGTCCGCCACCATCCGGGCAACCGTGTCGAAGTACTTCGAGCCACTTGAGATCCCGCTCCCGGAAATCGCGGCGGGTTTTGTGGACGAAACGGAACTTGCCGAAGAGACTTTGGACCCTGGCTTGTCGTACGCCAATGTCTCGGCCACCCAGCCCGGCAATGCCTCGGACGTGGAATCACCGGCCGCTTGTTCATTCGGTTCGGCATTGTCCCGGTGCAGCCCATTCCGCATCTGCCGAATCACAGCGTCCAGCGATGGCCCGTCGATGAACTCCATGGCGTAGTAATAAACGCCTCGGTCTTCGCCGGTGGTGTAGATCGGCACGATGTTCGTATGGTGCAGTTTGGCCCCGGCTTCTGCCTCACGACGAAATCGAGTAACGGCCCGCTCGGTCAGGCCCAGGCTGCTCGAAAGCACTTTGAGCGCCACGCGCCGATTGAGCGAGCGTTGGCGGGCTTCGTACACGACACCCATGCCGCCGCGACCGATCTCGCGGATGATCTGAAAGTCGCCAAGAACTTGCGGAAGATCAGTCATGTTCACCCGATGCTTGCAGACGCAGTTGCATTGTTACGCCTCGAGAGAATCTCGCCACCCGCCTCCGAGATTCTGGGAACTTAAGGAGGGGCAATCGGCCACACCCTCACACCGCCGTTAAGGCCACCAGTGATCAGTGATTCCTCGTGCCGTGTTAATTCAGTCAAGGCAACTGTCTCTTCAAGGTTGACGGTACCCAATTCATCACCCGATGGAATCTGCCAAAACTTGACCTGTCCGCAAAGGCTGGTTGTCACCAGAGTCCGCCCGTCCAAAGAGAACGCCAGACCATCCACCCACGCGGCGCCTGATCGATTCAATTCGATAGTCTTCCGACCAAGCACATCAATCAGCGTCAGACTCCCCGGCGCTCGCCCACTGAGTACGAGATGCTGCCCATTTGGTGAGAAGCTTGCGCGCATCAAACGGCCCGGGTTGGAGATGTCGTACGGACTGTCAGGCAGCAAGTTCGCAACATTCCAGATTCGCGCAGTGCCGCCACCCACTTCCGGGTACGCTGGTGTCACAAGGAGGTACTCACCGGTCGGCGAAAACTGCGCTCCAACGAACTCGAAATCATATGAACCGAGCGATGTGCTCGAACCATCGAGATTCCAGATTTCCGTTTTGACCTTACGATCGTCAGAATTGATCGCGGCGAACACGCGATCGCCACTGGGTGCGATCGCAAGCGTTTGCGGAGAACCGAGGATTACACCCACCACCAATCGCGATTTATCCTTCAGGGTGCCTAAATACTGCTTCCGTTTGACGACTCTGTTCTTATTCGAATCCCACACGCTGATCCATCCGTCTGTCCCATTACTTGCAACGAAACGTGCGTTGATCGACAAACTCACAGGTGGACAGCAGTATTCGGGCAAAGTCGTCACTTTGGCACCAGTTTGCACATCCCATACTTCGACCCGACCGGTCGGTGTTTTGGTCGCAAATCGACTCTTGTCAGGGGATGCCGCCAAGAGCGCACCGAGATAACCACTTCTTGCGCCGGTTGGCAGGTCAAGTCGGAACGCGCCGCCCTGCCCACTGCGCTCACGGTCTGCAAACGCAATCGCATTTCCTTTTGTTGAGGGCAAGATCGCGGTAACTCCGTCGATTCCTCCGATCCAACGCGATTGCCACGGCTGGAGGTTCCAGACCTTCACGCTGTCTCGTCCAAGGGCTATACGACTTCGGTCAGGAGAGAACACCAAGTCTGCAACGCCGCCGTCGCTGGGTGTTTCGTAACCTCCTGACAGTCGGGCCAGTTCGTACGATCCGTTCCCAGACCAGATGATTAGTTTACTGCTGTCACGATCACGCGCGGCAATCAAGCTTCCGTCACGGGAGAAGGCCACCGCGTCGCAGCGTCTCCAAGTCAGACGCTCCCGCTTCTGAAGATTGTGCTCCGTAACGTCCCACAACGTTACACCGCGGCCCGCCGAGACAAGCGATCCTCCGTCCGGTGAGACTGCAAAGCTCAGACGTGCTGCTTCGCTGTCTATTGACTGAAAGAACGCCTGGCTTCCTGATTCAATGTTCCAGAAGTGTACGCCGTCCTTGCCGGTGCCTGCCAGCAAATGAGTCCGCGCCGGCAGAAAAGCGACTTGCGCATGCTTCACTTCCGCCGGAAGCGTCCAAGTGCGTATGCTCTCGCCGTGCGGCAGAGTCCACACATTGAAGGTACATACTGGACCCGGGTATGACGGGCTCTTGTCTGTGCTGACGCTTGCACAAAGACTGCCGTCGTCGGATACGGCGATATCGAGAATACCGCACGCGTGCTTCACGGGAAGCAAGGCGGGACGTTGTGTCGACACCTCCCAACTGCAGAGTAGGCCAGTTCCGTCGCGCCGCGTTCCTCCGGCTAGTAATCGTTTGCCGTCGGGAGTGAATGTCAGACATTCAATTCTCCCCCAGATGCCTGAAATCTCGCCGGAAATGGGCAGCTGAGTCGTGTTCTGTGTAGCCAATTCGTGCAAAGCGACATCGCCATTGGAGAAGCCGATAGCCAGGTGCTTGCCATCGGGAGCGAAAGCGATGCAATGAGACTTGTCTTTGATTGTTTCAGGTCGGCCCTCGCGGCATCGTTCCGACAGAAATCGCCACGCGAGATCCGGGTCGGCAGACCGACCGTCTTTTTCGCGAGCCTCATTCAGCAACTTAATGGCTCGCTCTGGAGTGGCCGTTTCCCAAGCCTGGAAGGCGGCGACCATCAGAAGTGCGTATGACTGACGCTCTAACTGTTTGCGAGCCTCCTCGCTCTGAAGCGCGAAGAATATGGAAGTCGCCGCGCCGGACAAGATAACTGTAGCCACGGTCGCCGCCAGAACGGCCACGACAGGTTCTCGCTTACACCACCGCCACGCCCGCTCCGTCCGTCCCACGGCCCGTGCGCGAATCGGCACACCGGCCAGGAGCCTACGCAGGTCTTCTGCCAACTCCGCTGCTGTGCCGTACCGCTTTCCGGGCTCCTTCTCCAAGCATTTGAGACAAATTGTCTCCAAGTCCTTCGGTACAGTCGCGTTCAATCTTCGGGGACTTGGCGGCTCATCGTTTATCACCTGATGCACCACCATGCGCACATTGCCACGGAAGGGCCGCTCCCCGGTGACCATTTCGAACAGGATGACGCCCAGCGAATACACGTCTGAACGCCGGTCGGCTGAATGCGCCGCGCCCTTGGCCTGCTCTGGCGACATGTAGGCCGGCGTGCCGAGCACTCGTCCTTCCACCGTCATCGTGACTTCGCCGGCTTCGCGCCGCGCCAGCCCAAAGTCCATGATGTGGGGCTCGCCCGTGGCATCGAGGATAATGTTGCCGGGTTTCAAGTCACGATGAATGACTCCCGACTCATGAGCATGGTGCAACGCGTCAGCGATCTTCGCACAAAGCTCCGCCGCCTCGCGAATTGAGAATCGCTGAGCCGTCAGTCGATCCGCAATTGTCACTCCGTCCACGAAGTCGCTGACGATGAACACGGTGTCGTTCTCACGTCCCACCTCATGGACGCTTACGATGCCGGGATGTCGCAACTGAGCCGCCGCTCGGGCTTCCCGCAGGAACTGCTCCGTTTCGTCTAGGTCTAGTTGACCCTTGCGGGGAATCTTGATCGCCACGGTACGGTCCAGTGCCGTATCACGCGCTTTCCACACGAAGCCAAATGCGCCGACACCGACCTTGTCTACGAGTTCAAAGTGGCCGATCGTCCTGGCGCCGGTCTCATAGGCCACCGTTTCCGCCGTGCCGAGCAGACTGAAGCTACTTCCGCAGGCTGGGCAGACGATGTCGGAAAGCTGCCCGTCATTGTCCAAATCGATCGGCGAATGGCACTGCGGACAGCGAACTCGCATGGATCCTCCAGAACAAATCTCCAAAATCGCAACTGGCTGTGAGCTATTCTGCCCACACGCGCCCCCGTTGGCAATTCAAGAATTGCACCGTGGCGGGAAGATAAACGGTCTTTTAGGGGAAATACCCACACGAGGCGGAACCTGGGCTCCGTGACGTCTCCGCTGGGGAACTCAGGCAAAGATCGCAGGGACGCGCGCACAATTCAGCCAGCACAGATTTGGTCTGCGTTGAATCGGCCGCCAGCCATTTACAAAATGGTTGAACGGGCCCGTGGTTTGCCACGTCGTCACACGAGTGGCCGCGTATGGGGACGCGATTGGTGAATCGGGGTTGGACCTCGCCGGATTCCGGCTGGGCGCAACT
Organism: uncultured Planctomycetaceae bacterium; assembly: GCA_903863885.1. GTDB lineage: Bacteria > Planctomycetota > Planctomycetia > Pirellulales > Pirellulaceae > CAIPEB01. Next base: position 6,173 of record CAIPEB010000618.1, read on the forward strand.
TGGTCCGCATTGCGCGCACACTGGCGGGTTGTCTGCCGATATCTACATCGTTCTTCCCCATTCACGTGGCGAAAAGCGGACCGACGCCTGCACCCAGAAATCACTTGACCCGTTTGAAGCGGTATGGCCCCATTTCGTCCGATCCACTTCCACTCACCTTGGACCAACCTCTCGTGTATGAGTCTGATCCCGGTGCGTGCAGATTCTTCAGAACAAAATGTCCTTGGTTTCCGCTGCCAAGCACTATTCGGTCCTCCCACGTGAGGCCCGTCTCGTCGGCCTTAATGAGACGACCGGCTTCAGAGGTAGCTGTCCATTTTCCGGAAGCCGGAAAATGGGCCGTATAAAGACGTGGGGTTGACGGAGAATGATGGTATGCGGCGATCAGCCGCTCGGCACAGGTTCGGGTTGGCAGTTCGCAGTGCCCGCTGCGTTGAGCAGTGC
>CAIPEB010000619.1 GCA_903863885.1 uncultured Planctomycetaceae bacterium
AGCACTTGGCGATAAACGCCGAGAAAATCAGAAGTTTTTTGGCAAATTCCTTAGTCCGAGTTCCGGTGTGGGAATCCAGGCTAGTTCAGGAGAAGCAAACATGAACGGTTCCTCTTCGGACCGGACACTCGGTTACGCCTGTGGCCGGTTGTTGGCGTTTCTCGCTCGCTGCCAAAGTCCACGAGACTACGGCGCCAGCGCCCAATTGCTTGATCGTTACTACGGGTCAGCCAGCACGTCACCGCGATTCGTACTTCCCGTTCTTCTGCGGTTGAACCGCCACCACCTTCGAAAAATCCGTGACGATAACCCAGGCTTCGCATTCAACTTGGAGGAAGAACTCGAAACGCAATTGGCGGCGTTCCGCACTACGCCACAAGGCGTTCCCGATTTTCCGCCTGTGTTATCGCTGCCGGAACAGGGGCGTTTTGCCCTCGGTTTTTATCACCAGCGTGCCGACTATCGCGCGGCGTCCCTTGAAAAGAAAGCAGCCGCTCAAACGAAAGAAATGGCTTCCGACCAGTAGAATCTCGTCTGCCGCACAATAAAGGAGCATTTGTCTGATGACCGCTACAACCAACCATGACGCAATCGTTGACCGCCGATATGATTTTGTGTTTTTGTTCGACGTGGCCGACGGCAATCCGAATGGCGATCCGGACGCTGGAAACCTGCCTCGCCTGGACCCGCAAACCTTGCAGGGGTTCGTTACCGATGTCTGCACGAAACGAAAAATCCGCAATGCGGTGGCCGCTTTGGCGGCCGGTCGCCCCGGCTACAACCTGTATTTCCAGACGCAGGACGCTGTCTACGAGGACCGGATTCTGAATCGGTTACACCAAAAGGCACACGATGCTCTGCAACTCAAGGATGCGGAAAAGCCGAAGGACAAGGCCGACAATACGAAGAAAGCACGGGAATGGATGTGCCAGCAGTTCTACGACATTCGTGCCTTTGGCGCCGTGATGTCTACGGGGGTCAACTGCGGTCAGGTTCGCGGGCCGGTGCAGATCACGTTTGCCCGCTCCATTGACCCGATTGTGCCGATGGAAATCGCCATTACGCGAAAATCCGTGACCACCGACGAGGAAGCAGAGCGGCAGGCGAAGAGTGACGGTTCAATCACCGGCACGATGGGGCGCAAGAGCACGGTGCCGTACGCGCTGTACCGTGGTCACGGCTTCGTCAATCCACTTCTCGCCCGTGACACGCGGTTTACGTTTGCCGATCTGCGCATCTTTTTTGACGCGCTGGTTCGCATGTTTGATCTGGATCGTTCAGCCTCGCGCGGACTAATGGCGCTGCGCAAGGTGGTCGTGTTCGAACACTCCAGTGCTTTGGGAAATGCGCCTGCACACCTGCTGTTCGACCGCGTCTGTCTCCCTGAACTCGGCGCCGACAAGTCGCCTCGCAAATTCAGCGATTACTCCGTGACCGTAGATCGTGAGGGGCTGCCGGATGGCGTTGCCGTTCACGAATTGCCGGAAGGCCTCGATCGGCTTGTGGCGGCGTTGCCGCAATGATTCCCGAGATTCCACCAACGCATGAGGTGTCTGACGAGCATTTCCTTCCCATCTCCGCGTTGAACGATCTGCTGTTTTGCGAACGGCGGTGCGCGTTTCACCTGCTTGAACAGGTGTGGGAAGACAATGTGCATACGGTCATGGGCACTCTGGGCCACCAACGCGCACATCGACCTGCCGGTCTTACCGCCGCAGGTACAAACGAAATGCGCGGGTTGTGGCTGAAGTCGCAAACGTTACGACTCATCGGCAAAGCTGACGTGGTTGAGTATCGCATGGTGCCGGAGGGACACGAAGTCCCTTACCCAATCGAATACAAACGCGGCAGACGGCGGCGATGGGATAACGACGACGTACAACTTTGTGCGCAGGCGATGTGTCTCGAAGAAATGCTCGGCAGCACCGTCCCCGCAGGAGCCATCTATCACATTCGGTCCAAGCGGCGGCGTGAAATCTTGTTTACTCCTCAATTGCGATCGAAGACAGCGAGAGCGGCGACGCGATTGCACGAACTGATCGATCGCCGTTCAACGCCGTTGCCCGTTCCCAAGCCACGCTGTCGCGGTTGTTCATTACAAGAATGGTGTCTGCCGGAATTGGTCCCTCAGAAGACGCAGTTGCAGGCATATCAGCGACAGCTCTACCGTTTGGAATAAGCATGCAAACACTTGCGAATGTACTTTACGTGACGACGCAAGGAGCGTACGTGCGTCGCAATCACGAGACTCTGCAGGTGAAAATCGAAGGAAAAGTCAAGCTGACGGTCCCCCTTCACCATCTCGAGGGGTTGATGTGCTTTGGGCAGATTCAGGTCAGTTCGGGTGTCTACGCGATTTGTGCGGACAAGAACTTGCACATCGCAATGTTGAGTCAACAGGGGCGTTTCTTGGCACGCGCGGAGGGGTGCCTAAATGGAAATGTGCTCCTCCGCCGCCAGCAATATCGCCTCGCCGATGATTCAGCTGCCTGTCTCGCGATATCAAAACCGATGATTGCGGGAAAGGTGCAGAACGCACGCAATCTCATGCTTCGGTCGGCTCGCGATTCCACCGATGCCTGTCGATCCGAGTTGCTGCGGAAAGCGGCGGCGCATTTGGCGGCACTACTGGAACAGTTGGCTGGCGTTGACGACTTGGAAGTAGCCCGCGGAATCGAGGGGGCCTCGGCACGGACCTATTTCGAATCGTTGAAGCATATGATTCATCCAACGGATGAGGCCTTTCGCTTCGACGGTCGAACGCGCCGTCCACCCGAATCTCCTGTAAACGCTTTGCTTTCCTTCGTGTACGCATTGTTGCGTCACGATTGTGAAAGTGCCCTTCATGCGGTGGGACTCGACTCAGGCGTGGGATATCTGCACGCTGACCGCCCCGGCCGTCCGTCGCTTGCTCTTGATCTCATGGAAGAATTTCGCGCACTCATCGCCGATCGACTGGTATTGGCTCTGATTAATCGACGACAGGTATCCCCGACTGGTTTTCAGTTGGAATGTGGCAGGGCAGTCAGCATGGATGACAAGACGCGAAGGACAGTCCTCGCCGCGTACCAAGAGCGAAAGCGAGAGCAGATCAAGCATCCGCTGTTCGAGGAATCGGTATGTGTTGGCTTGCTCCCCCACCTTCAGGCACGCCTCCTGGCGCGCACCATCCGTGGGGACTTGGAGAATTACCCAGCGATCGTAATCCGTTGACCGAGGAAATGCGCCATGCGGGTCCTTGTAACCTATGACGTTAGCACGTTGTCACGCGAGGGACAGCGGCGGCTACGACGCGTCGCCCGAGTTTGTGAAGACTTCGGTCAGCGAGTCCAAAAGTCGGTGTTCGAATGCTCTCTCGACGAAAAGCAATTCGTCGTGTTTCGCAGTCGCCTGCTGGACGAGGTAGACCTCGAAGAGGATAGTGTGCGGCTGTATCGCTTGAGCGGTGTTTTTCGCGAAATGGTCGAGCATCACGGTCGGGACTCGAGCGTTGATTTTGACGGGCCCCTGATTGTTTGATCTCGAACAGGAATCGCGAACCCAAAGTGACGGTGAAATCCCCGTAGGTTCGCGAACTCCCCAAGTCATTTTCCGGCAAAGCCTTGCGTAATCCTCACATCCCGCCTCGCGGCCTCATATCGACGCCTTCATGCACGTTCGCGATAATGCCTTCGTACGTATCGCCGCAGCTTACAGTTGTGGCGACGAAGTTTCTCCCTTGCTCGCGCAGGGGAGCGGATTGAAACCTGTCGAGTTGTGTCGGTCACGGATGTGGACACTCTGGTTTCTCCCTTGCTCGCGCAGGGGAGCGGATTGAAACAAACTGAGTCCGACTTCCGATACTTCCGGATAGATGTTTCTCCCTTGCTCGCGCAGGGGAGCGGATTGAAACAGGATGCACCGCCT
>CAIPEB010000620.1 GCA_903863885.1 uncultured Planctomycetaceae bacterium
CCGCGCGTCTCGGAGAGACGCGGCTACGTGGCTCAACTCATTTCTTATTCGCCGGTGGCACTATGAAACGCAGTTGTCCGTTTTCAAGTCAATCCGAGTCTTAAGGTCATTAAAGTCACATTTGGGATACCAGCCTGGCATTTTGATTTTGACTACGAACCAGTCGCCCGACACCGCGCTTGAAAACGCGTCACGTTACTCGCAGTTGGCCAACCCGCGACCTCGTATGCGGAATTTAAGCATGAGATTCTCAACGAAATCGCCCGCTGCCTGATCGGCCTGGCTCGTTCGGCCATTCGGATCATTCGCGACCCCGAAGATGACAACCGCCGCATCGCAGTTCAAGTAAAGTCCAACCTGGACTCCATGGCGGAGTCGCTGTTCTTCCAGCCTCAATCCACGGACGATGGTCCAGTGATCACCTGGTCTGGCACCAGCACGATCACCGCCCGCGACCTGGAACCGACGGACGGACGCGTCGGAGGGCAGGCGTTGCAGCGTGCCATGGAATTCCTCGTCGTAGTCCTGGCCGACCGGCCGGAGTATGCCAGGGAGGTCTATGCCAAAGCCTCTGCGGAAGGACATTCTCGGAGGACGCTGGAACGTGCCAAGGACAGGCTCGGCGTGCGATCGGAACACACCCGAGGCTTTGGCCTCGGTACCTACTGGGTATGGTCGCTCAACGAAAGCAACCAACTCAGCAATGAGCTGTTGGCTCGGGAGCGAGCTCGGGAGGCTGAGCGACAAGAAGTCATGCTCTACGAGCCCAGTGCATAGACCGCAGTCCGCAGATTGGGTCGTCTGTCGGTGATTCACCGGCAGACACCCAACTCGGCGGAAGTTCAAGCTGGACTCGGCCACCATCCGTTGGCTCGACGCTGCGGGAGGTTGCCGAGTCCTTTTTCTTTGCCTGACTCTTTCCTCGTGTTGAATGGCTCTTGCGGCGTCAATGGGCGATCGGCAGCTCTCGCAATCTCGTGCCGTCGACTCCCATGTCAGTCAGGCGACCTGTTAACATAAATACGTATGCAGTTTGCGGGTTTGCCACGAGTCAGCCCCGCAACGGGTTCGGTGATCCTGCACCGCGACTACCCGCAAGCCACACGCCACACCGAATCACTTCACACGTTCCAGCGTGCCCTTGATGCCTCCCGACTCTCCCAGCTGGAATTCGATCTTGTCTTTGCTCACGATCTTCAAGGACGTCGGTAGTTCCTCCATCTTCGTACCGTCGGCTCCCGTGACACGCCACTGTACTTTGAGCGTGGCTCCCACCGCTCCTGCCTTGATGGTCGCAGCATCCACTTTGGTTTTGCCAACCCCAAGGCCTCCATCACGGTAGAAGGCGAAGCTCGTCCAGCACTTGTCGTGGGGGTCATACCCTTCGAGCCCGTGGTTGGCCGGTTGCCCGTTCAGCACCACCATGAACTCTAGGCACCTTCCGTTTGGTGACACTTCCCAAGTCGCGGTTCCGATCTCATTGCCCTCGATTCTGGCGGTCCACTTCCCGACCTGGAATTTGTAGAAGTTAAGGTACTCGTCGGCCGTCGGTTCGTCCGCACCGAATACGCAATTGCCCATCAACGTCATGACAACGGGAAGCAGAAGCAGGGCACGTTTCATGATCCGGACCTCTCCAAAGTGAGGAGCAGTGGACACAACGTGAAACTTCGAGAGGTCAAGGTACGCTTGGCTGCCGCAGGAATCAACTGAGCGGCACTCGTCGTCGGCCACTCCGCATTCCGCAATCTTGCATGCTGATTGTTCATCCACGCCTACGGACAACGGCCGCATCGTCGCTGATGAACCCGACGTGGCGATTTTCGCTGGAAGCAGCAACGCGGGCACTGGCTACCGCCGGATCGTGTACTTGGCGATCCACCGGCTCGTCAGCAATCACGGAAGTCCCCAGAGGCTCAGCGGCAAGTTGGCCACCACCACGTGGCAGCCGAATTGTCTGTGTCGATCTGGTGGGCAGCGGTAGAATCGGCGGTATCTGGATGGCAACGAAGCCTGTCCGACATGGGTCATTGACGAGATGACAACTGGTTGCGTGGTGCTCACGCCACGGATTCTCGATTCACGCAAGAGGAACCACTGTTCCCATGGCCAAGAAGAGACCGCAGAAGACCTGGATGTTGTCGTCCCCCGGGAAATCCAAGCCGACGATTCCTGCCACGCGGAAGGCCGACTTGGCATCGAAGGCTCAGAAACTGGTGGAAGACGTACTGAGGCCCAGATACGTCCAGCCGCCGCCGAAGAAGCCCTGCTTCAACTACATCACGGACATCTGGATGAAATGGATCGGCAGCACGTTGTATTTCGGTGCGACGTACGCTTGCCCGGGCCCCAACGCCATCTCGCCCAGCTTCGAAAGTCGGTTTGCCCGCATGGAACCTGCCGGGGCTGGTTTGTTCGTCCTGTCGTTTATGCGTCACAACGACAAGTGGTTCCGGCTGCCACCACCTCAAACGGGCGACGAATGCCTCGATGCCGTCGCGAATGGCTGGGCACCCAAGGGCATGCGGTCGGCCGTGATCGGGTGCGCAGTTTGATGCAGCAACTGGGCGTAGCGGCGATCTATCCGAAGAAGCGTTTGAGCCTGGGAAACACGGGTCACGA
>CAIPEB010000621.1 GCA_903863885.1 uncultured Planctomycetaceae bacterium
CCCTTCAGGGCTTCCGACGATTCTTCGATTCGCACACCCAGGGCGTTGCCCTGGGCTGACGTGTTGTGCCCCTTCGGGGCGGAGGACTCCGTGGACCTTAACCCCAGGTATTCGCGGGAGTTGCGAAAAATCTGCACCTGCAAAGTGGCGCTGTCCAACTAGCCCGGATTATTCATGACGGATGATTTGGCCGCTGGGAGGAATTCTTTTTTTGGCCAAGACTCTTTTGCGCGCAGTTCCCCCTTTCCCCCGGAAGTTGCTGATTTTGTCTTTTGAAGAAAGGGGAAGGGGACGTCCACGAGGCAGGGCTACGAGCCCGCCTGGAGAGCTACGATGTGCTCAAGATGGCTTCCCCTATTTGGAGGAAGTAGGGCAGGAATGGCCAACTGCCCGATAAGAAGACTCGGACGCGACGCACTTGCACCTGGATGCGCGCCGCGACCTTGATGAGCATCATCCGCCACGTGCTGGCATGTCCTTCGCCCAAGGGATCTGCTTGACGACGACGATTGAACTGGCCGCGACGAGTACGCCCCGTCGATGCTTCCGCAGGAATCTGATGAGGTACTTTCTCCGGTTCCAGATGAGGGCAGGGCGGGTCTTGTTGAGGCGGTTCTTCGGGGGGCGAAGCGATCCGGTGCCGCACCGCCAACAGCAGGGTGTACGCCAGGCAATGCAAGAACACCCGACAACAGTTCGCCATGTAGCGTTGGTCGCTGAGGCGATCAATACAGAACTCGCACTTCAGTTCTTTGTTGCGATTTTCGCTCTCGCCGCGATCGGCATATTCGTCGTACACGCCGCCGGGCAAGACCGTGACGCCTGGACGGTTGCTGACCACGGCTCGCCGGTTGGTTCCGTTGGGACCGGCCTCGCATTTGACCGCGACCTGACGTGACTGGGGCCAACTCTCAGCTTGGTAGGCAAACTGCGTGAACAGACGTTGCGGCTGGTGGCTTTGTTCGTATTGAGCGACGGCTTCGGCGAGCAACGCTTCACTCCGCCGTTTCAAGACGGCATTCATGCCGATCCCGATGGTGTAGTCGACGTGCAGCTCTTCGCAAGCTTCGTACATCCGCGGTACGGCGAACCCCGAGTCGGCACGCACGTGAATTCGCACGTCCGGAAATCTCTGCCGCAGAGCCGCCACCACTCGGCGGAGATCATGGTCGGCTCCCAACGCAGCATGGGCCGTGCCGTACAGCAACACCGGCATCGCCAACTCGTCGTTTTCCGCACAAGTGATGACGCGTACCAGATACTGGTATTGGTCGTAGAAACCGTGAAAGAATGTCATCTGTTGCTGACCGTGAGTCGGATCGTCGAAGACGTCGATGTCGAGCGTGATTTTTCGGGTCGTCTCCGGGAAGGAATTCACAAACCGCTGCACGAACCAAGCCTCCAGGTTCAACAAATCGCGAGGCTTGACCGCGTTTTCGAAGCGGGAGAGCGTGGGCTGGCTGGCCAGATCGTCCTCCTCGGGCAGCCGGCCGGCGAGCAGTTTAAACACGGCGTCGCGGCGCAGGGCATCGTGATCGTTTTGATCTTCGTAGCCGGCGATAATCCCGTAGACGCGACTGCGGACCATCTCCAGGATCGAATGATCGGGATTGCTTCGCAAATCGTTCA
>CAIPEB010000622.1 GCA_903863885.1 uncultured Planctomycetaceae bacterium
CGCCTTGCCACGCCAATGCCGCTGAGCGATGTCGCGGACCGACTGCGAAGGAATCTGCGGCTCGAGCGTCTGCAGTGCGTCGGCGATCTCGATCAACCGGTCCGAGTGGCCGCGGTGGCCTGCGGCAGCGCCGGGGAATTCGTGCGGACAGCTATCGGCGCCGGATGCGACCTGCTGATCCTGGGGGAGACGAACTTCCACACCTGCATTGAAGCAGAAGCCGGCGGGTTACGGCTCCTGCTGACCGGGCATTTCGGCAGCGAGCGATTCGGAGTCGAACATCTCGCCGAGGCGATCGCCGAGCGGTTTCCGGACGTGCGGGTCTGGCCCAGCGCGGACGAGCGGGATCCATTGCGATTTATTGGCTGAAATCAGGGTCCCTCGGAAATCACGGCTTGGCATCGAGCATACTCAGCGCCTCTTCGCGAGTGTGCAGGATGGGCCAGATCGTGTCGAACTTCGCCGTGCGCAGAATCTCGAGGCCAACCGGCGACACATTGCAGACGGCCAGTTTCCCGCCCTGGGCGCTGATGCGTTTCCAGAGCACCACCATGAGTTCGAGGACGATCGAACCGAAATAATCGAGCGCTCCCAGGTCCATGATCGCATTCTTGGCGGACTGCAGGGACAGCTGCGTCAGCAGCGCATCCCACTCCTGGCGAGCCTCGTCCTCGACCAGGCCGCCAATTGAATCGATGGCCGCGAAAACCAGCGTGTCACCGCATCGCTCGACCTTGAAATATCGGGGTGTGGCCATTAGCTCGTCCATCCGTTACTGGAAACCACGCGTTTCTTCTTGATCAATGTCACTTCATTACCGAGGTCGTTGAACCGGACATCATCCATAAAGGTGCGCATCAGGAGCAGCCCGCGACCGCTGAGCTTCTCCAGATTCGCCGGATCCGTGGGGTCGGGCAGTTTCTGCGGGTCGAACCCGCGTCCCTCGTCGCGAATTACGAATTTCCCCTGCAACGGTTCAACTCGCACATCGACAAACACTTTGCGGCTGCGAAACGGCTCGCTTCGGCGGCGGTCCTCTACCAGAGCCCGGTAGGCCGCGCGATCCCCCTCGCGAGAAGCGGAATCCAGTTCTAAATTGCCGTGGTACAGCGCGTTGTTCAATGCCTCTTCGAGCGCCACGCACGTTCGAATTCCGTCGGTGTCATCGCATAATCCGGTTTTTCGGATCAATCGCCTCAAATAGTTCACCAGCGCCGGGATCATCGTCGCATCGTTGTCGAGCACGAACGAGCATCCCGTCATGCAATCGAGCAGACGCACCTGGGTCTGCTCTTCGTGTGCCATGGCCAGCACGTTCTCGACGGTGTCCAGCAGCAGCGTCTGCAGAAGGGATTTCGGCACGTAACTCGCCGCACCGGCTTTCAATGCCTGCACCGCGATTTCCTCGCTTCCCTTCCCGGTCATCAGAATCACGGGCACCAGCGGATAACGTTCGACGATCGCGGCGACCAGTTCCAGGCCGTCCATATTCGGCATGATCAGGTCCGTGACGACCAGGTGGGGCACCGACCGCTCCATCAGCTTCAGGGCTTCTTCCCCATCCGCCGCGTATTCGACATGGAGATTCACGGACTTGGTGAGCAAGCCTCCCACCAGCCGGCGATCAATCGGCGAATCATCTACGACCATCACGACGGGCATGAGCGTTTCCCCGCTGCGACTTCGCAAGCAACGCAATTCCTCATTCCTCTTACGATATCCGCTCGTACAGCGAACGCAACTGCGCTGCGTTCCCGCAAACGAATAATGCCAACCCTAACATGAGTCCCCCCCGCAGTTTTCGATCGGCCGACGGCGCGACGGGGGAGCCGCGACGGCGGGAATTTCTGCCCCTCCGGCACCACTCGACGTTTACGGCGACGCCACGCCCCTGCAGGGGGTTCCGTGGACTTTCGTTGCGTTGACTCGACCCAGGGCGTTCCTACAATGGGGTAGGAACGCAGCACCCCACCCCGATATGCCTCTCAGGAATCACGCATGGCAAGACGTTGGCTCACGGCGCTTCCCGTCTTTAACGAGGTTCGTTACGTGGACCGCGTCCTGGATCAGGTGTGCGAACACAGCGACGCCGTCGCGGTTGTGGACGACGGTTCCACCGACGGGACGACTGAACTGCTCTCGGCTCGCCGCGATATTCACCTGCTTCGACACAAGGCCAACCGCGGCTACGGCGCGGCATTGCGGACCGCATTCCAGTTTGCCATCGAACACGACTTCGAGTGCCTGGTGACCATCGATTGCGACGGCCAGCACGAACCTCAGCGGATTCCCGAGTTCCACGAGGCCTGCCGCGGCGTCGATATTGTTTCCGGCAGTCGCTACCTCCAGCATTTCGCCGGGGACAGCCGCCCGCCGGCCCAGCGTCGGCAGATCAACGAGGAACTGACCGAAGTGCTGAACACACGGCTCGGTCTGAGCCTGACCGACTCGTTCTGTGGCTTCAAGGCCTACAACGTAGACGCGTTGCGGAAGCTGGCGCTGACTGAAGACGGCTACGGAATGCCGCTGGAACTCTGGGTCCAGGCCGTGTATTGCGGATTGCGGATCGTCGAGCGGGCCGTGCCGCTGATCTATCTGGACGAGAGCCGTTCGTTCGGCGGAGCTCTCGACAACGGCGACACGCGGCGCAGGTATTACTACGAAGTGCTGAACCGGAGTCTTGCTTCGATCGGCACCCCGACGTTCTCGCTCGCCTTCACCGATTGCGTAGAGCGGGTCAAATGAGCGAGCCCGCAGCTATCCAGTACCGGCCGCTGCGGGCCCCTCGTGAACACGGCGCCACGTTGATCGAGCCGCCACTCGAACAGCTTCCGCATCTGCTCCGGCGGAACCGCATGTTGCTCGCGGCGAGGCACGGCGAGATGCTGGGCCTGGGACTTGCCGCCGCAGCGCGCCAGGCTCGCCGCGAACTGATCGAGCAGGCACTGGCCTATACGCGAGCCTATCGCGACGTGACCGTTCCGACCTCCGGAGACGCGCCGCTCCTGCTGACCGGCCACCAACCGGAGCTTTACCACCCCGGCGTCTGGTTCAAGAACTTCGCACTCTCCGCCTCGGCTCGCCGGCTCGACGCCCACGCCATCCATCTGCTGATCGACAACGACGCGGTTTCGGCGCCTGCGATCCGGGTGCCTGTCGGATCGCCCGAGAGGCCACGGGTTGAACGAGTCGCACTGGATGCGGCTTCGCCGGAGGTTCCGTACGAGGAGCGATCGATCCTCTCGTCCGACTTGTTCTCGTCGTTCGGAAGTCGAATCCGCGCGCGTTTGAGCGATTCGATCGCGCGACCGGTAGTTGATTCACTGTGGCCGCTGGCCCGGAGCGCCGCGAGCCGCACCGGGCGCCTCGGGCTGGCCGTCTCGCAGGCCCGTCATCGGCTCGAAGGCGAGTGGGGATTGATGACGTGCGAACTTCCATTGAGCGTCGTCTGCCAGGGGGCCGTGTTCCGCCATTTCGCGGCGCACCTGCTTGCCGAACTGCCGCGGTTCCGCGAAGCCTACAACGAGTCGCTGCGCGAATATCGGCGAGTGCACCGATTGCGAAGCCGCACGCATCCTGTACCGGAACTTGCCGTGCGGGACGGCTGGCTCGAATCGCCCTTCTGGATCTGGTCCTCGGAGCATCCCCAGCGCCGCAGATTGCACATTCAACGGCATCCCCAGCGTCTCGCCGTCTCCGACCTGGCGCACGTGTTCCACGAGTTCCACTGGAAATCGGACGGCAATGCGGCGGATCTCGTTGCGCAAATGGACGAACTTGAACGGCGGGGAGTGCGGTTGCGGCCTCGTGCGCTGATCACCACGATGTTCGCGCGTCTGTTCCTCGGCGACGTTTTCTTCCACGGAATCGGCGGCGCCAAGTACGATCAGCTGACCGACGTGATCATCGCACGTTTCTTCGGCATCGAGCCGCCGGCGTTCGTCGTGCTGACGGCGACCGCGCAACTGTTCCCGGTCCCGACCAACCGCGCCCAGTCGGAACTCCTCCGCATTCGGCAGACGCTGCGGGATCTGCGTTTCAACCCGCAGCGGCACTTGCCGCGGAATGAGCAGGCCGAGTCGCTGATCGCCGAGAAACTGCGTTGGCTGCACGATCCTCCCGTGAACGATCGTCGGCTCCGCCACCGGATGATCGAGCGCATCAACGCCGACTTGCAGCCGCACGTCTCCGTCGAGGCGCAACGCTTGACGGCCGAGCAGGAGAGGATTGAACTCGCACGCAACTCGCAGCACATCGCCGGTTCGCGCGAGTACTCTTTTTGTCTGCATCCGACGGACGCGCTGCGCAGCTTCCTACTGGACATTTGAAAAAAGAGGGATAAGTTAAACGCAGTTTCCCATCAAGCAATGAGTGATCGCTCCGTGGCAGAAGGGACTCTTCGCCATGAAAGCAGCGGCATCGCGCCGAAACCTGAAACCGTTGCAGCGTGCTTCGCATTCGCCGGCCCGCGAGGTGCTATCCGCCCTCGAGTCGAAGCCCGCTTTTGAGGTCATCCGCGGCACGGCCGGTGACCACCCGCATGTTTCGCAATTCCTGACAGCAGTTTCCCATCGCCCGTCTGCGGCCGAATTCCAGGCGCAGATCGACGCGCCGTTTTACCATCCGCAGGACCGGCTGCTGGTCAAACGCGCGGGCGAAGTGATTGCTCACGTGCGGTTGACTCGGCGCGAACTCCGGTTCGGAAGCCAGTCAATTTTCGCGGGCAGCCTTTCTGATTTCGCGGTGCTTCACGAATACCGCCGCCGCGGCTGCGGCAGCCAGTTGCTCGCAGCGGCGGAGCAGCAACTGCGCAATGCCGGTTGCTTCCTCGCGACGGTACGAACGCGGCACCCGCAGTACTTCATCAAGCGGGGCTGGTGCGTCGGCCTTCAGCCGCACAGCGCCATGGCGCACACCCATGAGATCATGGCCTACCTCTGCCAGGACGGGCCGGCGCCCATTTCACCGCTGCAAAGCCCGGCCTCGCCGTTGAACATCCGGCTGTGGCGGCAGGTGGAACTGGACGCGCTGAAGAGACTGTATTCGGGCAATTCAGCCGGCATTCTCGGACCTCCCGTCCGCGACGACGCGTACTGGCGATGGCTCATCGATCGGCGCGGATACGATCGCATCTATGTGGCGATCGAAGGCCCGGACCGGCTGGACCTGAACGATCCCGGAGCGCCGATCGTGGGCTATGCGTGCATGCGGCGAGGACACATCCTCGAGATCATGGCGGCCGATGATTCGCCGCGAGTCACCGCGGAACTGCTCAAGCGGGCATGCGGTGATGCCATGGAGCGGGATATCCATCATCTCCGCATCGACGCGCCGCCCGGCCGCAGTGTCCACGCCATTCTGGCCAACGCGCGCGATCATTCCCTGAGCCGCGACTCGGGCAGCGGCGCAGCGCTCCTGGCTTCGGTGCTCGATGTCGGCGAATTCCTGCAGCAATGCGGCGGCGAGTTGCACCGCCGCGCCCGCGATGCGGGGCAGAGCCTGCCGTGCGAACTGGGGCTGCGGGTGGGAAACGACCGCTATGTGGTGGCCGTCAACCGGAGCGGAACTCAGGTTCGCCAGGGGAAGCCGGGGCGCAGTCAACTTGTCTGCTCGCGATCCCAGTTCTGCCAGCTCGCGATCGGTCAACTCGACGTGGCGGCCGAATTGGAGGCCCGCCGGCTGACCGCAACGACCAACTTCGCCCGCGAGTTCGCCTGTGCGGTTTTCCCACGGCTCGCGTTGTGGAACACCGCGTGGGACGACTCGCCCGCAAAGTGACCGGCGCACCCGCGGTTCAAGCCACTTGCTGCCGGGCGGCCTGCAGGGTGTTTTCCAGCAGCATCGTCACCGTCAGCGGCCCTACCCCGCCCGGAACCGGCGTGATGTGACCGGCAATCGCGCGCACCGCCTCGAAATCCACGTCCCCGACCAGCCCCTCGGCAACCCGATTCACGCCGACGTCGATCACCGCTGCGCCGGGCTTCACCATCTCGGCGGTGATGAACCGGGGCTGACCGATCGCCGCGATCAGGATATCCGCGGCACGCGTGATTTCCTTGAGATTCCGACTCCGGCTGTGACAGACAGTGACCGTCGCGTTAGCCGCGTCGGGCCCCAGCGCAGAACTCTTCTGCATCAGCAACATCGCCAGCGGCTTGCCGACGATCTCGCTGCGCCCCACCACGACCGCGTGCTGGCCCGAGGCACGAATCCCGGAACGATGCAGAATCTGCATCACGCCATGAGGAGTGCAGGGAAGGAACCTCGGCCTCCCCTGTGACAACAATCCGACATTCTCCGGATGGAAAGCATCCACGTCCTTGGACGGATGGACCGCATCCAGCACTCGCTGCGTGCGGATCGCGGACGGCAGGGGCAATTGAACGAGGATGCCGTGCACTTCCGCGTTACGATTCAACTGGCTCACCAGATCCAGCAGAGCATCCTCGGTGATCTGAGATTCCAACCGAAACAGGCGGCTCTCCATGCCGACGCGCTCGCAGGCCCGCTGCTTGTTGCGGACATACACTTCGCTGGCCGGATCGCTGCCGACGAGCACGGCGGCCAGGCAGGGAGTGACGCCCGACTGCTGCTTGAAACCGGCCACCCGTTCCGCGATCTCGGCCTGGATCTCCTTGGCCAGCTGCTTGCCGTCCAGAAGCACTGCGCTCATGATTCCACCGTCCCATCGGAAGTGCAAATTGTCCCGCGAACAACAACGGAGCCCTATTCTAGCGGCCTCCGACCGGCGCACGACCCCAAGGTGCAGGGCTCAAGAAAAAATCCCCCGAGCGATGGCCGGCCGGCTCCCTGTGGCACTAACGGTCAAAACGTTTGTTCTTTGCGCAAAGTCCAGCGACCAACGGAAGCGGGTTATTCATCCGGTGCGGCAGCACCGATTTGGCCGGCGGTCCCACCGCCCCGTGAAAAAAATACGCCCCTGACGGCGATTGACGAATCGGCTACTATCATCAGAGTGTCAAATCACCGTGGGGAGTCTCGCGCCATGTCGGACGATCGGTTTGAAGAGCTGCTGAGGAGAATGCCCGAAATCGCGAAAGCGGTGAACGCTTTCCAGGGCGAGCCGCTTCAGCGGATGGCGTTTCAGTCGCTGATGTCCGCCTTCGGAATCCAGGCTCCCGCCGGCGACGCGGCGGAGCAACGCGTCGAAAGCCGAACGGCCGCAGTGAAAGGCGCCGGAACATCGCTCAGCACCAAGGACATCCTGGCGATGGCTCGAGCAGGTCAGGCCAAGAGTGCGCCGGCAACTCCGTCCGCGCAAGCGGCAACCGGCGGTGATGCCGCCGCGCCGCAGGCGGCCTCCGTCTCGGGTGCCGTGAAAGAACCGGGCGCTGCGAAAGAACTGAGCGCCATGGAAGCCCTGAAAAGCCAGAGCCGGCTCCTCCGCGGCACGCTTGCCGAAGAACTCCGCAACAGCGAGGACCACTTCGACAAGGACAACTCGCAGCTGCTGAAATTCCACGGCGCGTACCAGCAGGACAATCGTGATGCCCGCAGCAAGGCGGGCGGGGGAAAGTCCGACAAGGCATACATGTACATGGTCCGCTCCAAGATCCCCGGAGGCGTGCTGACCAGCGACCAGCTGCTCGCCGAACTGGATCTCTGCGACGAGGTCGGCAATACGACGCTGCGGATCACGACGCGCCAGGGGTTCCAGCTGCACGGCGTCGTCAAAAGCGACCTGCAGCGGACCATCCGGCGGATCAACGAGATTCAGCTCACGACCTTCGCGGCCTGCGGCGACGTCCAGCGCAATGTGATGTGCTGCCCCGGCCCCTACACTTCCGCCGTGAATCAGGAAGTGCAGAATCTCGCCACCCGGCTGAGCCTGCACTTCACGCCGAACACGCGGGCCTATTACGAATTGTGGCTGGCCGACCCGAACGGAGAAAACCGCGAACTTGTCGGCGGCAACCGCGAAGAGGAAAACGAACCGATTTACGGAGCCAGCTACCTGCCCCGCAAATTCAAGATCGCGATCGGCTTCCCCCACGACAACTGCGTAGACCTTTACACCCAGGACCTCGGACTGCTGGCCATCGTGCGGGACGACAGGATCGCCGGCTACAATGTGCTGGTTGGCGGGGGCATGGGCGTCACTCCCAGCGCGAAAAAGACCTTCCCCGCGCTGGCTCATCGATTGGCCTTCGTCACACCGGACGAAGTCGTCGACGTCGCGACCGCAGTGGTCAAGGTCCAGCGGGATTTCGGCAACCGAAGCGACCGCAAGCTCGCGAGGCTGAAATACCTGATTCACAACTGGGGATTGGAGGCCTTCCGCGCGAAGGTCTCCGAGTACTACGGCAAGCCGCTCCAGGATCCCGATCCCGCCGAAGTTCACGCGGTGAACGATCACATGGGCTGGGAGCCGCAGGGCGACGGCAAGTGGTTCTACGGACTGAATGTGGAAAACGGCCGCATCAAGGACGACGAGCGAATTCAGCTGAAGACGGCCCTGCGTGAAATCTGCCGCAAGTATCGCCCCGGCATCCGCCTCACGGCGCAGCAAAGCATTCTCTTCACCGGGATCGATGAGCGGGACCGGGCGGGCCTGGAGGACATTCTGCGGCACCGACACGTTCCGCTGACCGAAGAGGTCTCGACCGTGCGTCGATGGTCGATGGCCTGTGTTGCCTGGCCCACCTGCGGGCTCTCCATTACCGAGGCCGAGCGCGCTCTGCCGGGCATCATCGACCGGATGGAAGTCGTGTTGGCGCGATTGGGTCTGGAAAGCGAGAAGTTCACGGTTCGCATGACCGGATGCCCCAACGGTTGCGCCCGCCCGTACAACGCCGATATCGGACTCGTCGGCAAGACGGCCGGCAAGTACACCGTCCTGCTCGGCGGACGACTGGTCGGCAACCGGTTGAACTTCGTCTACAAGGATCTCGTCCCTGAAGGAGAGCTGATCGCCTCACTGCAACCGGTCTTTGCCTATTACAAGCAGGATCGGCAGCAGGGGGAGAGCTTCGGCGACTTCTGCGCCCGCAAAGGCCAGGCCGATCTGGCCGCCTACGCGGACAGCAATCCGGCCGCGCCCTGACTCGAAAGCCGTCCCGGGCAGCATCGAATCGTCGACGATATCGGCCGTGCGTGAAGCGATCGGCTCGGCGCCGCGAACTGGAGTTTCAGCGAAGCGAAACTGCCGCGAGCACGGCGATCAGAAGTCCTGCCATTCGATGTAGACGCAGGCGAACAACAGCACGATGCACATGAACGCCGCACTGCTCCACAAGGGCGTCCATGGATCGACCAGCTGCTGGGCCGCGCTCAGGTCGTCGTCCCGATCCTTGCGGGTTTCGCGCCGCGACAGCAGGTACTCGAAGGTGGTGTCGAGCTCTCCCGGCTTGGGACAGACCGTATACACCGGCAACACCCCGTATCGATAGGCGTTGGCCAGCAGCCCCAACTGCGGGGAGAACCGCCGCTCGAGCCGCATCGACGGCGGCAGGTACTCGCTGACGCGCATGCCGCGGTCGGCAACCAGCAGTTTGTTTTCGGCGGAGAAAGCAGCGGTAGTGATCTCGCCCTGACCTGGGATTTTCGGCTTGCTGAATTGACGATCGCGGACGTCGTAGAACCACAGGGTCTTGTTGTGAAACACGGCGGCAAACGTGCGGCCGTCCCGAGAGGGCGCGAGGAACCGCGGCGCATTGCGGCCCTCGGGCCTGAACTCCACGATCGGCCTCAGCCCCTTCGGGTCAAAAACCTGAATGCGGCCGTCTTCCCGCCCGACGAGCAGCGTTTCACCGCCGAAGCCCATCACGACCGGCTGGCGTTCGGCTTTCTTGAAGTGTATTTCGGCCTTTCTCGCGTAACGTCCGTTCGCCTCGCGACGGAGCAGTATCAGGACACCCCGCGTGTACAAGGCCAGATCGCCCGTGTTGGAATTCAGTGCGACCGCCGCGGGCTGGGTGAGGATCACGGGCGGATCCGGTCCGACGGAGCGAAATGCGCCGCTGCCCAGCGACGGAAGCGCCATGCCAAAGACCTTGACCGGCTCCACTTTTTTCAGCGGATCACCCTGCAGCCGCTGCATGTCCATGCTCGAAACGGCCAGCACCGATCCGTTCGCTTCGTTCAGCAGGGCGAGAGTCCCGATCGGCACGCCGGTGCCGACTTCGCTTTCCCATTGCTTCTTGCGCTCGCCGACGCACAACTGGGACTTCCCCGGCGGAAATGACGGCTGCGCGGAAAGCAGCCGATCGCCGGCCGCATCGTAGACCGGCCCCACCGGTTTCAATTCGTTGGGAACCACCGGCATGAGAAGCATGATCCCCCGTATCTGTTTCTGCGCATCGGAGACGAACGTCTCTTTCCACTCGCTGCCATTGGCTTCCCAGCGGTAGACGATTCCCACCTCGTCCACCGCGAACAAGGTCTCTTTCGCCTCCAGCAGTCGCACGATGCGCATCTTGTCCCAGATCATGCGCTCGAATGCCGACTTTGCCGTACCCACCAGCCAGCACGTGGCAAAAAACATGATGCTCACCGCGATGCACACGATCGGGCTGCGCCAGACAACCCCGCTCAGCGCAGAGACGGCATAGTAGATCGCGAACACAAACAGGTAGACGGGAATGCTCATCAGCAGCGTCGAATCCCAGACGCCGAAGCGCGAGCCGAGCACCAGCCACACGCCGCCGATCAGGTAAGTCGCGGCAATGAGAATGAACGCGCATCCGCCGAGGTACTTGGCCAGAAAGAGCAGCCAGCGACGGATCGGCTTGCTCAACAGAAGATGCAGCGACCCGGGATCGAACATCTGCGGGATGATGGGCGCCGTCACGAGAATGGCGACGAATACGCCGATCGCGCCGACAAACCACTTCATCACCCAGGCTGCCGCGGATTGCACGTAATCCCGCAGCGTCGTGCCGCGCAGCGGCTGGGGGGGCCCGAGATCGTACCATGCGTACACCAGCTGAATGCTCGTCGGCGGGCTGCTGCGGATCAGATCGGGGTAGGCTGCCTCGAGCAGCAGACGGTTGAATCTTGCCCGCTCCTTGCCGACCAGTTTCTCCGGCTTCTCCCGCTGCAGCTGACGCAATTCCCTCGAGAGCAGCTGCACGTTCTTCCACGCCGGGGGATCGTAGAAGTCGGGACGTTCGAGCATGGTGTTCAACGACTTCTTGAATTGCGAGAGCAGGCCGAGGAATCCCCACGGATTCACGGCATCCTGATCCTTGCCGGGGATCTTCACGGTCGACAGTTTCTTCTTCACATCGTCATCGAGCAGTTTCCAGATGCGCGTCGACGGCCCGAATTTATCGGTTGGACCTTCCTGGCGCAGTTTCACCATGAAGTCCTGCCACGTTCGGACGTCGGGATCGCCCAGTTTCCAAGTCACCTCCTCCCGATAACCCATGGGTGCGATCGCCAGCAGGAACAGCGTGATGGCCGCGAGCACCAGCCACAGCACCCGCGAGGCCAGCGCCTCGCGAAACGAGTCGAGAATCACGGCGAAGTACTTCATCATGGCAACGCATCCGCACGGGCCGGCACAGCGAGTTCAGCCGCCGCACCAGCGCCCTTTCATTGGTGGCTTTCGGCAAACAGACGCAGAAACGCATCTTCCAGCGTGACGCGGCGGCGGGTCAGTCCGACGAGGCTCATTCCGTGCCGCCGCAGGTCGTCCACGCACTCATCGACAGCCGCCTGGTCGAGCAACCGCAGCCCCAGGCGAAACTGACCTTCTCCGATCGCTTCGCACGAGCGCACTCCGCGTTCCCCGAGCGCCGCCCGCAGATCGGCCTCTTCTCCCGCCACGCACAGGTCGAGCTCGATCCCCTCGGCCCGTTGCGGTGCGATCTCGTTCACGCCGCCGATCGCGCGCAACTCACCCCGATCCAGAATGGCAACCCGGTCGCAAACCAACTCGACTTCCTGCAGGATGTGGCTGTTGAGAAACACGGTGCGCCCCTCCGATCGCAGCCGATTCAACACCGCGCGCACGTGCGATCGGCCCACCGGATCAAGACCATCGGTGGGTTCGTCCAGCACCAGCAGTTCGGGGTCGTGAAGCAGCGCCTGGGCCAGCCCCAGCCGCTGCAGCATTCCCTTGGAGTACTTCCTCACGCGATCGCCGGCACGGTCCGCCAGTCCCACGCTTTCCAGCAGAGCGTTCTTCTTCGCGCGAATCTCGCGGGTCGACATGCCGCTCAACTGCCCGTAATAAAGCAGCGCTGTATCAGCCGTGTGGTGCGGCGCAATGCGCAGGTTCTCGGGCAGATATCCCACTCGCAGGCGGCTCGTGAGATCTCCCGCCGGACGGTTCAGCAGCGAAGCGTTTCCGCCGCTGGCCCGCGCAATTCCCAGCAGGATTTTGACGAGCGTCGTCTTTCCCGCGCCGTTGGGACCCAGCAACCCGAAGATCTCCCCGCGAGAAACCGAGAAGCTGATCCCCTTCAATGCCTCGAACGACCGGCGGAACAGTCCGCTTCGATACACCTTGCGGAGACCCGAGACTTCCAGGGCAGCCGAGTTGTTCATGGGAATCTGCTGTTCGTGGGAATTTAAAAAGCCCGTGCCATGGTCGAGTTTCCGTCGCAGCCTGCGGCGGGCAAGCACGGATTCCCGGCGGCTCCGGCAACCAGGAGCTCCAAAGCAGCCGGGTTGTGGCATGCCCCAGTATACACGAGGCATCCGCCGCAGACGTTGCTTGACGCTTGTCCAATAAGCCGAATATGCTCATCGTTTATTCGCGGAATCGTCGGCGGGCAACGGCTGCGCACGTGCAGCGGTATCCCCGCACGACGCAGTGGTTTTCTCGCGCAGCGCAGTTATTTTCTCGCATGGCGATCGGACATGATTGAACGCCGTTCCCTGAAGTGGCCGATCACCCTCGGCGTCATCATGATCGTGCTGATCGTGGCGCTCACCGTGGGCTGGGTGCTCCTGGCTGTTTTCGGCGCTATCAAGGACCAGAGTTCCGCACCGATCTACTGGACACTGCTCCCGGTCGGCACGTTGTTCCTCGTGCTGATCCTCGTCGGTGTCGTGATCTACCTCGCCCTGTCCGTCAAAGCCATTAACCTCAACCAGCGGCAGTCGAATTTCATCGACAGCGTCACGCACGAGTTGAAATCCCCGATCGCCTCGCTGAAGCTCTACCTCCAGACCATGGATCGGCATCCGCTGAATGCGGAACAGTACGAGGGATTCGTACGGTTCATGCTGGATGACGTCGAACGGCTCGACAACCTGGTGAATCACCTGTTGGACGCGGCGAGGCTCACCAGCATGCCCCGCCACGGCGAAATGGAAGAGGTCTCGGTCGACGAGGTCGTCCGCACCTGCGCCAAGGAAGTCTGCCTGCGGCATCGGCAGGCGCTCGACCGCATCCATCTCGATCTGGCACCGGCCGTCGTCTCGGCGCGCCACGTCGATCTGGCTATGATCTTCCGCAACCTGCTGGACAATGCCGTCAAGTACGCGGGCGAGCCGCCCGAGGTTTCGGTCGTTTCACAACTGTCGCCCGACGGCTGGCTCGTGACATCCATCTCCGACAATGGAAGGGGCGTTCCTCGCAGCATGCGAAACCAGGTCTTTCAGCGGTTCGTGCGGCTGGGCATGGAACTGGAGCGGGACAAGCCCGGAACCGGCCTGGGCCTGTACATCGTGCACACCCTCGTGCGGAGGCTTGGGGGACAAGTCCGCGTGATCGACCGGACCAACGCAACAGGTACGGTATTCGAGGTCCGCCTGCCCGGAGCCAGAATCAGGGAAATCCCGCCTCAGGATCCATCGGGCCTTAACGAAAAGGCGGCACGATCGTGATGACAGCGAAGAAAAGCGTGCTGATCGTCGAGGATGAGCATCATCTGGCGGTCGGCATCAAATACAACCTCGAGGCCGAGGGCTTCCAGGTGACCACCGCGGGCGACGGACCGTCCGCCCTGCAGTGCATCCAGGACAAGACGCCAATCGATCTGATCATCCTCGACCTGATGCTGCCCGGCATGAGCGGCTATGCAGTCTGCGAAAAGCTGCGTGAAATGAACATCGACGTTCCCGTTCTGATCCTCAGCGCCCGGACGTTGACGGAGGACCGCACGCGGGGGTTCGATGTCGGTGCCGATCAGTACCTGACCAAACCCTTTGACCTCGACGAATTGCTCAGCCGCGTCCGCAACTTGCTGCTGATGTACGACCGCCGCACCAAGCGGGGAAACGGCCAGCCGATTTCCTCGCCGC
This sequence comes from uncultured Planctomycetaceae bacterium, assembly GCA_903863885.1. GTDB lineage: Bacteria > Planctomycetota > Planctomycetia > Pirellulales > Pirellulaceae > CAIPEB01. The sequence goes on from CAIPEB010000622.1 coordinate 14,218, forward strand.
CCCAATATCAGATCGCCAACTGCGAGGTGGATTTCGCGACGTACGAAGTCAATGCGGGCGGCAAGAAAGCCAAACTGACCCAATTGGAAATGAAGCTCCTGCAGTACTTCATCCACAACGAGGGACGGGTCATTCCTCGCGACGAACTTCTGGAAAACGTCTGGGAAATGCCGGCCACGATCACCACGCGAGCCGTCGACCAGTTCATACGGCGGCTGCGCAAGATCTTCGAACCGAACCCCTCGTCCCCTCGCCATTTCCTTACGATTCGCGACGTCGGCTACCGATTCGTCACGGCCGGCGTCGACCCGGAACTCGATGCCTGAAGCTCCGGGGATTCTGGATGCTCCGGGGAGAACGCAGCCCCGGGATCGGGAAACTGAACCGAGCATCAGTCTCCCGCATACAGCGGCAGCAGCTGATCTCGATTCGCAGCGGCCGGCAACTCGCCGATCAGCGTATGGGCCGTGACGTCGTGGATCTTCACGGGCATCACTTGGCCGGTCAACGCGACATCGCCGTCGAAGACCACGATACGGTCGCAGGGAGTGCGCCCGGTCAACTGCGCCGGCCCCGCCTGGGTCCCCGCGGTCCGCATACCCCGCTTGCTGAGCCCCTCGACGAGGACTTCCACCGTCCGGCCGATGAAGCCCGCGTTGTCCTCTTCGCTGATCGCGTCCTGGATCGACAGCAGTTCGTGGTTGCGGCGCTGTTTGATATCGTGGGGAACATCGTCGGGCAGCAGTTCGCAGGCCTTGGTTCCCGGCCGCACGCTGTACTTGAAAATGAAGCTGTTCTTGAACCGGCACTCGCGAACCAACTCCACCGTCTCGTGAAACTCCTCGTCGGTCTCGCCGCAGAAGCCGACGATGAAGTCGCTGGACACGGCCGCGTCGGGGACCATCTCGCGGATGCGGGCATGCATCTCGCGATACTGCTCGACGGTGTAACCTCGCTTCATGCGGCGCAGCACGCTGTTGGAACCGCTCTGAGCCGGAACGTGCAGGTAGTGCGAGACCTTGGGCAGGTCCCGAACGGCTGCGAGCAGTTCACTGCTCATGTCGCGGGGATAATTCGTGACGAACTTCCAGCGCCGGATCGCTTCGATGTCCTGCAGTTTGACCAGGAGATCGGCCAGCCGCGTTGTTGCTCCCGCACCGCGATGCTCGTAGCTGTTCACGGTCTGTCCGAGCAGAGTGACTTCGAGACACCCCTGATCGGCCAGCACCCTGGCCTCCTCATAGATTTCGGCGGGTGTGCGGCACTGCTCCGGCCCGCGCGTCATCGGGACGACGCAATAGGTGCAGAACTTGTCGCAGCCTATCTGGATCCGCAGATACGCTTGAAAAGGCGTCGGCCGCATTTCGGGATCACGCAACGGATCAAATGTCTCGTGACTGCGCTCGATGGCCTCGCGAGTCCCATCCCTGCGTCCGAGACTCACCGCCAACTGTTGTTCCGCGCCCTTCCGCGCCTCGTCGATCAACGCCGCAATCCGCTGCAACTGCCCGGGCCCCACCACGAAGTCCACGTGCGGCGCCCGATCGAAGATCAGCTGCTGGTCCTTCTGGGCCATGCACCCCATGACCCCGATGATCTTTTCAGGATGCTCGAGCTTGAGACGTTTGAGCTTTCCCAGCGCGCTGTACGTCTTGTCCTCCGCGTGCTCCCGGACACTGCACGTGTTGAAAAGAATGGCGTCAGCGTCCCTGGCCTCGGCAACCAGTTCGTAGCCGACTTTGCGCAGGCTCGCGACAACCATCTCGCTGTCGAGAACATTCATCTGGCAGCCAACCGTCTCGATAAACAACCGTCCAGCCATGCGGGACTGCTTCCCCGTCTAAAATGAAACCGCTCGCCGGACAGCGAGCGTGGAAGTGATGACCGGCGGTGAGACCCTGGGCGGCGAAGCGAGTCCGGCCCGACAGGGTCATGCGGCTTCGCGTCGCGATGCCGGATGCCGAGCCAATGACCGATCAGCGGGCGGATCCTGCAAATCCCGCTGGCGTTTCTCCTCCGCTGCCCGTCGAGAGAGCTCTTCGATCAGCCGATCGCGCCGCTGGCTCATCAGTCGAACCAGCATCGTAATCGCGACATAGACGCTGACCGCCAGAATCGCATAATCCCATTCGCCGAGGCTGTCCATTGCCATGCTCCTCCCAGGCCCTCATAGCCTGCCGCAAGTGCCTGAGTGTACCGCGCAACCTCTGGCGGACGGAAGGTGGATGCAGCCGCCGAAACCGCCTCAGCGTGAATGATCCTCACGGCGTCGAAAGGACTTGCCCGACCGGGATGCGGTAACCTCGCAGAAATTCGCTAGCATCCATAAGTCGTTTGCCGGCAGGCTGAATCCGCTCCAGCGAGAGCGCCTCTTGCCCGCAGGCCACGACGAGCTGCTCGCCGTCGGCCCGCAGCACGGTCCCGGGCACCTGCCCGTGCTCGCCCACATTCACCACGCTCACGCGGTTCAGGATCAATCGAAGCGGTTGGAATTTCGCGGCGGGAAGCTCCGTATAGGCCCCCGGCCATGGTTGAAAGGCGCGAACCCGATTCCGGATCTCCAGCGCCGGACTTCGCCAATCCACGCGACCCTGCTCTTTTCTGAGGCGGGGCGCACGCGTTGCCTCGGATTGGTTCTGAGGCTCGCCCAGAATCGAAACTCGATCCCAGCCGCGCAGCATCTCCAAGGCATCGAGCACCGCGTCCGCTCCAATCTGCGACAGTCGCTGTTCGAGTTCAGGTGCTGTTTCATCCGCACCGATCGGCGTGGTTCTCTTCACCAGACTCGGCCCGGCGTCCAGACGCTGCGTCATGTGGATCACCGTCACGCCCGTCTCACGATCGCCGTTGGCAATGGCCCAATTGATGGGGGCCGCGCCTCGGTAGCGGGGAAGAAGCGACCCGTGCAGGTTGACTCCCCCCAGAGGCGCAAGAGCGAGCGTCGCTCCCGAGAGTATCTGGCCATAGTCGCAGACGACGAGCACATCGGGTTGCAATTCAGCCAAAGCAGGATGCAGCGACTCGTCGTTGACATCCTCAGGAGCGAGCGACGCCACTCCCAGATCGCGAGACGCCTCCAGCATCGGATTCGTCGGCCCGCCCTTGCGGCTCGCATTGGCAACCAGCGGCCGCGTGATCAAGCCAACAACCTGATGGTGGCGGCAGACGGCATGAAATGTCGGCACGGCAAAAGGTCCCGTGCCCATCATCAGACATCGCATCGCGGGCTGGCTCCATGCATCGGCGGATCAGCAGTACTTCGATTCCCACTCGGCCAGACTCGCAGCCACTTCCGCATCGCTCGGAATCTCGCCCGTCGCACGCCGGCTCAGAAAATCCGTCTCGAACACGTCGAGATCGTCCTGGACTTCCTGGCCCGCCAGCGGCGACATGCGGTCGGTAAACAAGACTCCCTCAAGATGATCCGTCTCGTGCTGAACCACCCGGGACAACATGCCGTCCAACGTTCCGCTCACTTCTTCGCCAGCCAGATTGTAGGCGCTGACGTGAATCTGCTTGGGACGCTTCACAGGACCGTAAAGCTCGGGAAAACTGAGGCAGCCTTCCTCTTTTTCTTCCGTCCCCTTCGGGCGGCTCAACACCGGGTTGATAAACACCAGTTCCTCGCCCTCCCCGGGTTCACCCTCCAGATTGGCGATGAACAAACGGAACGGCAGCCCTACCTGATTGGCGGCCAACCCGATGCCCCGCGAAGCGTACATCAATTCGAACATCTCCCGAACGATCGCGCGGAGTTCCGCATCGACACGTCGAAGGGGCTTCGATTTATGGCGCAAGGCCGGATGAGGATAAGTGACAATTCGCAACTTCTCATTCTCCCAATGCTGCAACAAGTCCTCCGAGGGATTATAGGAAGTCGGCGAGGCATAGTCAGGGAGGTGCGATCCGAAGTTCCGCGAAGCGGGCATCCGGATGCAGTCTTTTGCTTTTGCCTCCGGACTCCGGACTCCAGACTCCCTGCTGCCGACTCCTCCGTGCACGTTGACCGGAGCCGGTGATCCACCTAGAATCTTCCGAATCGCGAACAACGTAATATCTTTCTACAAAAAGACTTTCGCACGGGAGCGAAGCAGCCTTGGCAGCCACCCTCAGGAGCGAGCAGGACGGCTTGTTCGAGGACGCGAACGCCGCAAGCGGCCCACCCCGACATCGCGGTCCAGCCTGGCTGTTCTCGTTGATTCTGCACGCGGGCATCTTCCTGGTCATCGGGTTGTGCGGAAGTGGGCGGGCTTCGCTCGGCACCGGAGAACCGGATCGCAGCGTCGGGATTGCGATCGTACAACAAGCGGCAGATCAGGTCCGTTATTTCTCGGAAGCAGACTCGTCCCTGAGCGAACCGGACCAATCCCCGATTCGCGGAACGGAGGGCGCCGCAGCCAGCCCATTTCCCACGTTGGATCAACTGCCCGTCGGTCTGGCCGCGTCGCTGCCCAGTCGCGCCGATGCCGCAAGAGTCGCCGGCAGTGGAACTCCGTCGCTTCCCGGTGCTGACAGTCTGGCGCAGGCAACAAACTCATCCCGCACAGGCGTTCCCAAACGCAGCACATCGACGCAAGTCTTCGGTGTCAAAGGCACCGGCGGCCGGTTTGTCTACGTGTTTGACCGATCGGCCAGCATGGAGTGGTTCGGCGGCCGACCGATCCGCGCCGCGAAACTCGAGTTACTGCGAAGTCTGACCGACCTGTCGGATCTGGATCAGTTCCTGATCATCTTCTACAACGAGATGCCCACGGTCTTTAATCCGGACCACCCGCTTCCGCCGAAGCTGCTGTTCGCCACCAAATCCAATAAACGAGCTGCGGAAGAGTTCGTGTCGCAGATCTCGCCGGCGGGAGGCACGCAGCATCTCGATGCGATCCGCCTGGCGCTCAACGTTCAGCCCGACGTGATCTTCCTGCTCACCGACGCCGACGACCCCAAGCTGAGCCCCGTCGAACTGGCCTCGATCCGACGGCGCAACCAGGGGGGAACTGCAATCAACACGATCGAATTCGGCACGCGTCCTGCGCCGGAGCCCAACAACTTCATGATGCAGTTGGCTGAGCAGAACGACGGCCAGCATGCATACGTTCAGGTATCCCGTCTTCCATAATCCGGGATCAAAACACCATGTCCCGCTGCCTTCTGGAAATCAGTCCGTCGTCTGCGGCATTCGGGCTCGCAGCCCGCCGACGCCCGCCTGCATGGATGGCAATCGTCATGCTGACCGTCGCCTGCGAAGGCACCGGCGCGGAAGACACGATTGTGATCGCAGGCAAGGACGGTCAGGCAAGCCTGCGATCCACCGGCGAGGTCGTTGACTATACCGGTGCGGGACTTGTGTTTCGGCACGCGGGCGGCCGCGAGCAGACGATTCCTGCCGGCCAGGTTCTCGAAGTGCAGAGTCCGTGGGTTCCGGCACAAGTCGCGGCGGACGAGAAATTCCAGCAGGGACGCTACGAGGAGGCCCTTCATCACTACCGCGAAGCGTTGGACAAGGAACCGCGCCAGTGGGTCAAGCGGCTGATCCTGTCGCAAAGCGTCTGGTGCTTTCGGCGAACGGGCCAGTCACTGCCTGCTTCACTTGCTTTCGTGCAGATCTGCCGGCAGGATCCGGCCACTCCCTATTTCGACTCAATTCCGCTTCCCTGGGAGACCCGCCCGGTTCCACCGGCGCTCGAGGAACAATCCCGAAAATGGCTGGCCGACAGCGAGCCTTCCGCGGCGAGGTTGCTTGCTTGCGGCTGGTTGCTTTCCACTTCGCAGAAACCCGAGGCGCTTGCCGCGCTCCGGCAGTTATCGTCCGACTCGCAGCCCGCCGTGGCGTTCCTGGCGGAGGCTCAAATCTGGCGAACCACGCTGCTTGCCGCCGGAAGAGCGGAAGCCGAGCGATGGCAGACCCGAATTGACCGCATGCCCGCGCCGCTGCAGGCCGGCCCGCTGCTGTTGCTGGCCCAGTTGCAGTCCCGACTCGAACAGTCCGAGCAGGCCGCGATTACGTTCATGAAGATCGCAATCCTCCATTCACGCCACGCGGAACTGGCGGCGAGGTCGCTCTTGGGCGCGGGAACCGAATTGGAGAAGATCGGCCAGCGCGACGAAGCCTCTCGACTGTACGAAGAGCTGGTCGCGCAATATCCGGACTCCGCGGACTCGGTCGGCCAGGCGAAGCAGCGACTTGAGGAACTCGCGCAGCCGAAGGACGTATCGCCGCCAAGACCAGCGTCGCCCCCGCGTCAGGCGCCGACGCCCCAACCCTAGGAGTGCATTGTGTCGAAAGTCCGGAATCGACTGCGGCTGGCAGGCACGGCCGTAATCCTGAGCCTGATTCCCGCGGCTGCCCGGGCGGCCGAGGATGCGGCCGTCGCGAAGCCCGAACCGAGCTTGTTCCAGATCATTTTTTCGGGGGGCATCGTAGGCGCCACGATAATGATCGCGATCTTTGCGCTCTCGTTCGCCGCAGCCTACCTGATTTTCGAGCAGTTCATGACGCTGCGGCGCAAGGAAATCCTGCCCGAAGGTCTCGGCGACGAGGTGCGGCAGATGCTGATCTCGGGACGCCTTGCCGAGGCCGCGCAGGCCTGCCGTGATCAACCGAGCTTCCTGTCACACGTGCTGCTGGCGGGACTCGGCGAAGTCGAAGGCGGATGGGCCGCTGTGGAAAAGGCACTGGAAGACGTGCTCGCGGAGCAGTCCGCGCGGCTGTTCCGCAAGGTCGAGTACCTTTCGGTGATCGGCAATATCGCTCCCATGCTCGGCCTGCTCGGAACAGTCACCGGGATGATCCTCGCGTTTCAAACCGTGGCCAAGACGCAGGGCGCGGCTAATGCCGCGCAACTGGCCGAAGGGATCTACGAAGCGTTGGTCACCACTGTCGGCGGACTGGTGGTCGCGATTCCCGCGATCGGGGCGTTTGCCGTGTTGCGCAATCGCATCGACCAGTTGGTGGCGGAAGCCGCCTACATCGCGCAACACGTGTTTACGCCGCTGAAGCGCAGGCGATTCAAGGTCCAGCAGCCCGCAGCGGTCTCGCCTGCACTTCCCTCCTCCCCGTCGTCGTCGCCCCCGTCACCCCCGTCGCTGCCTCGGGCGCCGAAGGAAGGGAGTCGCTGATGCGAATTCCGAGCCGAGTCCGGGATACGCGAGTCGGCATTAACATGACGCCGATGATCGACGTCGTGTTCCAGCTGATCATCTTCTTTCTCGTGTCCAGCCACCTGGCCAAGCAGGAAGTTCAGCTGACCCTGCCGCTGCCGGTGGCGGACAGCGGGCATCAGCCCGAGGAATCGCCCGCGAAGCGATTGACGATCAACGTGCTCGACGACGGCGTGCTGACGCTGGCCGGACGCACAGTGGCCATCGAAGAACTGGCGGACCAGTTGCGTGCCGTGCGCGCGGGACAACCCGAAGAAATGGAGGTCCGCGTGCGCAGCGACCGCCGTGTTCCATATCGCCGGATCGAACCCGTGCTGCTGGCATGCGCCCGCGCGCGCATCTGGAACGTCACGTTCGGCGTGTATCGATCGGAGGACGTTCAATAGTGCGCAGGCCATCGACGTTTCTGCAACGCGGGACCGATTCGGAACTCCAGATGACGCCGATGATCGACGTCGTGTTCCAGTTGATGATCTTCTTCGTCTGGACATCCGGGGTGCAGGTTTCGGAGCACATCCTGCCCAGCCGCGTCACGGACAAGACGCCGGCCGAGGCAGGCGCGACCGCCAGCCTCGACGCCGATTCGGATTTCCACGAACTGGTGATCCGCGTAATGTGGCAGGGGGGAAAGCCGCAATGGCAACTGAACGGCCGGAGCATTCCGAGCCTGGCGGCCATGCGTCAACAACTGAAAGAAGTCCGCGCGATTGCGCCGCAGGCGCCGCTGATTATCCATCCGGACCCTGAAACGCCGCTGGAGTACGTGATCCAGGCGTATGACCTGACAAGGTTGATCGGGTTTCGGAAAGTTCAAATGGCCGTGTCGGAACATGATTGATTTCCGATCGTTCGTCGCAGGTTCGTTGATTATCGGCGCCGGTCTGGCCGCTCGCGCCGAGGATCTTGCCAGCATCAAGCGCGTGACACAGGGTCTGCGCGAGCGTCGGTTGTTTTCGCTTGCCGATCGTTACTGCCGGGAGAGGCTGGGGGTGTCTCCGCTGAGTGATGCGGAACAGGCTCAGCTGACGATCGAGTGGATCCGCAGTTGTGCGGAGCAGGCAATGAATCTGCCGGCGGAACGGCGCGAAGAGTCATGGCAGCGTGCGAGGCAGATCGCAGCGGACTTTGCGGCGCGGAATCCGGACAATCCGCAACGCGTGCTCGTGCAACTGCAGGACTGCCTGACCCTGCTCGCGCAGGGCGAGCAACTGCGGATGGAGGCCGAGATTGCGCCGGATGCCGGGTCCGGGCTCGAACCGGCGAGAAACGCGATTCGTCAGGGCGAGCGGGGACTTGAGAAGCTGCTGGAAGAGTTGCCGAAGGCCGGCGCGTCGCGGGCTCCGGCGGCGGCCGGCGCGTTGTCGGCGCAGCAAATCAAATCGCTGGCAGTGAACGTGCGATACCAGTATGCGGTTGCGTTTCGGAGCATGGCGAACTGCTATCCGCCCGGCAGTGCCGATCGAACGGCCGCGCTGCAGAAGTCGCTCGAGCAACTGCAGGAGATCCTGCGCCAGCGCGACGACGATCCCCGCACGACAGCCGAAGTGCGGCTCGATCAGATCGCCTGCCTGAGGCTGCTGGGAGACAACGCCGGAGCGAAGGAACTGATGGCTGCGCTGCCGGCCGACGCCGTGCCGGCCGAGTTTCAAGCGAGGCGGATGGCAGAGAGGACCCGCCTCACGCTGCGGACCGAGGGACCGGAACGGGCCTTGTCCGAACTCGCGGCCGAACCTCTGCCGCCGGGCGCGCCGCATTCCGCGGAACTGGACTTCGCTCGACTGGAGGCCCTGCTTGCGTCATGGCAGTCAGCCATCCGCGGCAAGGACGACCCGCTGTCTGCGAAATGGCGAGAGCAGGCCCTTGCCCTGGTGCGCGAAATGGAACACCGCTACGGCGGGTACTGGGGCCGGCGTGCCGAACTGCTGCTGCTCGAGCAGGGACGCGGGCAGATCGCCGGCAGCGCCGACATGCTCGAACGCACGGCCAACGGGTTCTATTTGCAGAACCGTTTCCAGGAAGCCGTCACCGCATACGACGAAGCCGCGGACGCGGCGCGAAAGGAAGGCAATGCCGCGAAGGCATTCGAATCTGCCTACAGAGCGGCGCTCGTGCAGCAGAATCAGCGGCAATATCACGACGCTGCGCGGCGATTCCGGCAATTGGCCTTGGCCGATGCGTCCTGTGCCCAGGCGGACAATGCTCACCTGCTGGCCATCGTCAATCAGGCCCAGGCGGTTGCCGTCGATCCGAAGGCCGAAGAAGCCTACAGCAGTCTGCTCGACGAGCACCTGCGGCTCTGGCCGGCGGCGGCATCCACCGCGGATGTATGGCTGTGGAAAGGCAAGTGGCACGAAAGCCATCGCCGGTGGAAGGAATCCACGCAGGCCTATCGCGGGATCCCGCCGACGAGCCCCCTGTTCGAGGACGCAATGACCGCGGCGATGCGGTGCTGGTTGAACTGGCTCGACGAATTAAGACAAGGCCGCCAAAACAAGGAAGCGGAGCTTGTCGCGACCGAGGCCGCAGACTTTTTCGAAAGCCTCATCGCCAATGCCGATCCCCCGGGACAACCCGATCACGCTGAACAACTGGCGACGACGTGTCGGCTGCGGGCGGCGCGGCTGCGAATCGAGTTTACGTCACCCAACTACCGGAATCTCGAGACCATGCTCGCCGCGGCAGGAGCATCAAAGTCGGCCACGCCCGAGCAGAAAGCCGAAGCGCAAGCCCTGCTGGCGGTGGCACTGGCGGGACAACCCGGCCGGGAGGCTGAAGCCGGCCGTGCAGCCGCTGCGATGGCAAAGCTGCCGGAAACGCAGCTGTGGCTTGTGCTGCAGCAGGCCATGGACATGGCCGGAGCGGCGGGCGACCCCTCGCGGAGGACTCTGCTGGCAGTGTTTGCCCTGCAGGTGCTGGATCAGATAGGCCCCGAAGCGAAGATGAGCGAATCGAGGCGGATGCAGGTGCAGCAATGGCGTGCTCTGGCAAACGAGATGCGGGGCAACCGGCCCGAAGCCATCCGGTTGCTGAAGGACCTGGCGCTTCAGTTCCCCGACGACATCTCCGCGCAGGAGGCGCTGGGCTCCATGCTTTTGCGGGACTCGAGCGGAACTTCGGCGCGCGAAGCGCTCGACCAATGGCGGCGAATAGCCGCGCGAACTCGTCCCGGCGGCGAGCCTTGGTTGCGCGCGAAGTACAACGTCGCGCTGGCTCAATTGAGATCGGGAGACAGGGCCGCAGCAGCCAGACTCATACGGTACGTGCAGGCGACCGAGAATCTGAACGGGAGCGGATGGCAGGCGAGATTTGAGGCATTGCTCCGCGAGTGCGGCAACGGAGACAGTCCGCCGGAATAGTCCTGTCGGATGAGTGCCGCAGTGGGGCCGCGTGGGATGCAGCGTTTGGGGGCGGGCGAGCGTCGCTGCCGGTATATCCTGGCACACGGGCACTTCAGCACACGGGCACTTCAGCTCACGGGCACTTCGGCACTCAATGGCTGCGGCGTTCGGGGCAGAGCGACGAGAAGATGGCGCCCATGGCCACCATCGTACCGAAGATCACGAGCATTGATTGGAGGAACATGGTCTGGGTCCTTCCTGCGACAGATAGCGGGCTTGCCTGACGTTTCGACTTCAGAGCAAGTCGTGAGCCATCCTGGCCTCCATGCCGGATTCAGCCACAAGTAGCTGCGTATGCTTCATTTGCGTCGAACAGACAAAAATCACTTTGATTCAGCCTGTCCGCCAAATGACATCGTTTCGACCACACATCAAATCATTCGCACGACAATCGGCCGACGGGGCGGGATTTATAGCGGGTCCTGGCGAACGGTTCCAGGGCAATCGAGCGAATGGGGCGACGGAACGAGCGGGGCAACTACCGGGGGTGGGGCAACCAAAAGAAGCGGGCGACGCAAGAGGTACGTCGCCCGCCGTCTTTCAGGAAGGAGCAGGAACACGCTGGCGTCATCATGACGCGTTGCGGCTTCCATGCCTTGAGGGACAATCCATCAATACGGACCGCGGCCGTAGTACACACCGAACTGACTGGTGTGGCTCGGCCATCGCGGGGTGGGAGCGAAACCGTAGCCCATCGAGGGATCGAAGTCGCCCGGGTACCTCCGGCTGAACTGGTGGTAGATCGGGGTGACCGTATCCTGGGAGACGCCCCAGCCCCAGTTTGTCTGCATGTGGGCGGTGGGGGGCACGACGAGCGAAACGGGCAGGCCGGTGGCCGTATAGGCGTAGCCGCCGTGCCACGACATGCCTTGCGCGTGGCGGGCGGCCTGCACATCGGCGTGGGTTGCCACGCGATGGCCCGGCTTCTGATAACCGTGGATTTGCGCCTCGACCCGCGCGGCGCCGACCACACAGGCTGCCGCGGCGACGAGGGCGAGCGGGATTCGAGTCATGGGATATGGGCCTTTCTTTTCCGGAAGGCGGGGCTGGCAACCGCACCTGACAGTGGTGCAGCGGCTTGGGTTCACCACCATACGACGCTGGTGCGAGTCAGGCCTCGGCCTTCGTTGTAGTATCGGTGATAGGTCCGATGGTGCTTGTAGAGCAGTTCGTTGGGCATCATGGGCTGGTAGGTGTAGTACGTATGTCCGACCCATCCCGGCACGGGCACGGGGGCAACGTACATCTGAGCGCCGACTCCGCCGCATGTGGGCGGCAGGTAGTAGTTGGCGAACAGGTCGGGCCGCCCGTATTCGTAGGGACGGCATTCGGTGGGTCCGCCGTGAGTCTGGGCTTGAGCCGATGAGGCCAGGGTCGAGAACAGCACCGTGGACACGGCGGCAAGCAACGAGTATCGCAACAGAGTGCGAAGCATGTCTGGACTCCTTTCCATTAAGCACGAGATCGCCAGTTGCAGGTCGCTGGGCATACCGATTGTCGGGCATACCGCGTCAGGCCAAGGCAGTCCTGAGTGGCGACCTGGTGGACTGCCGATCGTAGCGCGCGTTTGCGTCGCTCAGTATCGTATCTCGGCGCGTATCAGTTGACGGGGTGAATCTTTGTCTGTTCGCTGTAACAGATGGAAGCGGCGTGCATCTGGGAACAACGAAAACGACTGGGAAACCGGCTGTTGAATCGATATAATCCGCAAACTTAGATTGACTCCTACCATGCATCCACGCCCGCCCGCGGATTGATCATACGGAATACGGATTGATCGGACGGTAAAGGAGGACCCGCTTGTCAACGGTGAACGAACAGTCTCCGCTCGTCGAAGAACCCGCCTCCGGAAACGGCAAGGCTGAAGGGCATGCTGCGCCGCGCCGCCGCATGACGGCCGAGATGATGGCCGCGCAGCAGCGGGACATTTCGGTCAGCGAGTTTTTTGCCAAGAACCGGCACCTGCTGGGCTTCGACAATCCCCGCAAGGCGCTGTTGACGACGGTCAAGGAAGCGGTCGACAACTCGCTGGACGCCTGCGAGGAAGCCGGCATCGTTCCGGAGATCTGGGTGCACATCGAATCCACCGGGAACAACCGGTTCAAGGTCGGCATCCAGGACAACGGCCCGGGGATCATGAAGAAGACGATCCCGTTGATTTTCGGCAAACTGCTGTACGGGTCGAAATTCCACCGGCTGCGCATGAGCCGCGGCCAGCAGGGCATCGGCATCAGCGCGGCCGGCATGTACGGGATGCTTACAACCGGCAAACCCGTCAAAATCATCTCGCGAATCTCCCCGAGGCGTCCCTCGCATTACTACGAAATCCAGATTGACACCCAGAAGAACCGGCCCGAGATTCTCAACGGCCGCGGGGAAGGCGAGGACATTCCGGCCGGCGAAAAGGGGCATGCGTACATCCTCGAGCACGGAATCGAATGGGTCTCGCACTACGATGCGGCGGAAGGCGAGAAACCGGCCGAAGTCCAGCACGGCACGCGAGTGACGATCGAACTGGAAGGTCGCTACCAGCGCGGCCGCGGCAGCGTCGACGACTACCTGGAACAGACCGCCATCGCCAACCCGCACGTCACGCTGCACTACCTCGACCCCGAGGGCAATCGCAAGACCTACCCGCGTTCCACGCAGAAGCTCCCGCCGGAACCGAAAGAGATCAAGCCCCATCCGTACGGCATCGAACTGGGCCGCCTGGTCACGATGCTGAAAGAGACCAAGGCCACGACCCTTTCGCAGTTCCTGACCGGTTCGTTCTCGCGCGTCAGCAGTTCGGTGGCCCGCAAGATCTGCGAGGAGGCGAAGCTGAGCCCCCGCGCATCGTCGTCCCGCATCGGGCGCCGCGAAGCCGATTCGCTGTTCGAGGCCATCCAGCGCACGCGGATCAGCCCGCCATCGACCGACTGCATTTCCTCGATCGGCGAGGAACTGCTGCTCAAGGGCATTTCGCACGTCGTGCCGGGGGAGTTTTACGTTGCCGCCACGCGGCCGCCGGCCGTCTATCGCGGGAACCCGTTTCTGATCGAGGTGGCGCTGGCCTACGGCGGCGGCAACCCCGTTCAGAAAGTCACGCGGGATACGCTCGCCGAAATGCTCGGCGAAACCGACGCGCGGACGCTGCGCCAGTTCATCATGACCTCGTTCGAGGGACTGGGGTCCGATGCGGCGGAGCGGATCCTCAAGGCCTCTGCGATGGGAACGCGGCAGTCGCCCTCGAAATTGGACGAAGCCGAAATCGCCAAGCTGCACGAGGCCATGCGGAACGTGAACCTCGAGAGCGGCCAGACGATGCAGGTGCTGCGATACGCCAATCGCGTGCCGCTGCAGTTCAGCCAGGCCGCATGCGCCATCACGCAGGCCGTCATGAACACCAACTGGCGGCCGTACGGGCTGAGCCAGTCGCGAGGCGGACTCCCCAGCGGTCCCGTAACGGTCATGGTCCACATGGCCAGCGTCTGGGTCCCCTTCACCAGTGAGTCCAAGGAAGCGATCGCCGGCTATCCCGAGATCCTCAAGGAACTGAGACTGGCCCTGCAGGCCGTCGGCCGCAAACTCGGGATGTACCTGAACCGGCGCAAGCGGGTGGCCCAGGAGGGAGAACGCCGCAACATCTTCCTGCGGTACCTGCGCGAAGTCGCCACCGCCGTGAGTGATCTCAACGGCGCCGACCGCGATGGCCTCTACGACAAACTGCTGCACGTCGCCAAACGCAAGACGGCCGAAGCCGACATGCGATTCGATCAGCGGGGACGCGCCATCGAATCCCCGAACGATTTCGGCGACCACGTGCTGATTGTCCAGTCGGAGTCCGAGCCCGAAGAACCCGCGGCCTGAATGAACTGCCCTCTGCCGGAATGACGCGGGGCAGCCCGACTGCCCCGCGGTGGATGCTGCGTCGCGAGTAGTCCTGTCACATCCGCTCCTAATCTATTGCTGAACCGCCATGGCCAAAAAGTCTCCCAAGAAATCCTCGACCACCGCCCCCGCTGCGTTGAGCAAGCAGGACGTCAAGACGCTGAACTCGCTGCGCGGACTGGCCGACGAGGTCGTGCGATCCGCGGAACGGGGCAGAACGCCCTCGCTGGACATTCCCTCCCGCTCGCTCTCGAACGTGCGATACAACAAGTCCAAGCGATTCATCGAAATGGGGTCGGGAACGAATCGCCGCGAACTGTTCAACCTGTCCCAGGCCAAGAGCTACATGCAGACGCTGCTCGTCGGCAGCGGCTGCAAGCAGCTCCTTGAGCAGGGCAAGACCACCAGCATCCGAGGACTCTACTACCTGCTGAAGCACACGATCGAGGGCTCCCGCGAAGAGACGTTCGACGATCAGGCCGACTGCGACCCGATCATCGAAGACGTGGAAGTGTCGCTCGATGCGCTCCGCGAGGAACTTCACGTCTACGCCTCGAACCGCGGCTCGATGGTGGGCAACATCCTGCTCAACGACAGCGGCGACGAGATCGACTGCACCCGCATGGGATCGGGAGGCTACAGCATCCCCTCGATCGTCGAGCCCGAGATCATCAAGTTCGCCAAGTGCGATGCGAAATTCGTCCTGCATGTCGAAAAGGACACGGTCTGGCGGCGATTCAACGAGGACAAGTTCTGGCAGCAGTACAACTGCATCCTGACCCACGGAAGCGGACAACCGCCCCGCGGGGTGCGCAGACTGCTGAACCGCCTGCACAACGAACTGGGACTGCCCGTCTACTGCCTCCTCGATAATGACCCGTGGGGGTACTACATCTACAGCGTGATCAAGCAGGGCTCGATCAACCTGGCCTACGAGTCCCGCCGCATGGCCATCCCCAACGCGCGGTACATCGGTCTGCGAAGCAAGGACTTCACCGCCTGCGGCCTCTCGCCCAGCGTCACAATCCGGTTGAACGAGCAGGACGTCCGACGAGCCAAACAGATCAAGACCTATCCGTGGTTCGTCAACAAGAAGCCGTGGCAGCAGGAAATCGATCTGATGCTCAAGAACGGCTTCAAGCTCGAAGTCGAAGCGCTGATCAGCAAGGACATCAGTTACGTCACGGAGCAGTACGTCCCGGAACGACTGGAAGAGCAGGATTTCCTCGACTGATCCCCAAGACCGCATCCGGCGCCGCGTAAACGAGGCCACGGATGGACACGGATCAGTACCGATGAAAAACGCTCGCTCCACCCGGTACGGCCGCCGGCATCGCATTTGCCTCCGGCGCAGCACGACATTCTCACGGCAACTCCGTTGAGTCTGCCGGCCTGTCACAGTCTCGAGCTCGCGCGACGGTTCGCGTGGCAGCCATCGTAAGCACCAGCGGCAGGGCCAGCGACAACCCCATCGCCAGCGGCAGCCAGTGATATCGTGACGCGATACTGCCGAACGCCGAGTAGGCCAGCGAGATGCCGAGATTGCTGAGCAGCACGGGCAATAGGAAACGGGGCCAGGACAGTCGCTCCACCCCCATCCACAGAACACACGCTTCTGCCAGGACGGGCACGGCGCGGGTGACGGCCAGCAGCATCGGCCCGTGGCGGTCACTGAGTCCCTCCATCCGCTCAAGCTCTTCGGCGCTCGACAATCGCAGCGCGAGCGGTCGGCCTCCATAGCGTGCCAGAGCAAACCCGAGCACGGCTCCGAGGCTCATGCCGGCCCAGGAAGCGGCCGTTCCGCCCAGCCAGCCCAGTCGCGTCCCGCCCAGCGTACTGACCAGACTCGATGGCACCGGGAGCAGAATATCCGTCGACAGGAGCCCGATCACGAGCATCGTCGTCTCGCGCGGGGAAACCCGGCGATCAAGCCACGCCGTCATGCGTGCTTCCAGCGTCGGACCGAAGAGTACGAACGGCACGATCGGCACCAGCAAGACGGCGGCAAGCAATAACAAGGGCCGGAGCAGTGCACGCATGGGACGATCTCGACACAGAGGATCGCCACAATCGATCGAGAACCTCCCCCGGCCGGTCGGCGATGTTCGCACTATCGTGGCGTCGTTTGCCTCGCGGCTCAATAGTCGCCGCTGTTTTTTGCTGCGCAAAGAACACACGGCGGCCCGCCGCTGGACTCTTGTGAGCTGCGGACTGGTGAATTAGTCTCGAAAGTAGAGCCTACACAGGGGAGACAAACCGGCGATGGACGTCGCGATTCGAAAGATCGGTCAGCACGATGGACAGGATCGCTTCGTGCTCGTGGACGTCAAGACCCGCAGGATCGTGACCACCCGGGATGCGTCGGCCGCGGCGATTAAGCGGTTCTTTGTACAGCGAGGCGTCGCCGACGGACTGGTCGAAAAGTACCTGCAACTCGCGCACAACCAGTACGCCGCAGCTCACAAACCTCCCCGACCGTCGGTGGACGATGCGGCGGACACGATCGAGGACGATAACCTGCTCTTCGAACTGGGCCTCGACGACACCGAAGATTCCACGGAAGATTCTTCGGAATGAAGGCGGCCTTCCGGCCTTCACTCTTTGGTCTTGCCGTTGGTCTTGCCCGCACGGGCTTTCTTCGCCGGCCCTTTCGGAGTCGTCGACTTGCGGGACTGCGGCGCGGGGGACGCGCTTCGCTTTTCCGGCATCGACGCGGGCGTGGAGCGGAAACCGAAGGGATCGTCACTGCTTTTCGCAGCAGCCGGCTTGGCCTCGCCACCCTCGGCAGCCGCAGGCTTCTCGGCCGGATCAGCAGCCGCCGGAGGCTCTGAGGCACCGGCGGCGAACGGATCGTCTCCGCCCATTTCGGGTTTGGCCGCGGGCGGCTTGGCTGCGGGAGCTTCCGCGCCGAACGGATTGTCGACCGCCGGTTTCTCGGTCTTCGGCGCCTCGGCCGGCTTCCTCTTCGGAGGCTGCTTGACCTTCACTTCCGGCAGCACGCCGACGTGGACCACCGGCCATGGCAGGCTGGTTTCGTGGAGGCTCTGCAGTTTGCCGCTCTTGGTGCCGATCAGAATGCGGTCGGTCTGGAAGTTTGCGAAGAAAAAGTCCAGCGATTCCGTCATCAAGGAGCCAATCTGGGTCCCGTTGGCCGGGTCGAGCACCGCCAGATTTCCCAGTTCATTCACGCAGTACAGGCGACTCTTGCTGGCCGCCACGAACTGCCGCATGCCGGCGGACTGCCACTGCTGCAGCCCCGTGTCGCCTGCCAGAGCGTACAGGTTCCCGTCCTCCGTGATCACGTAGAGACGGTTGTCGATCGCCACCGGCGATTGCATGACGGGCTCGCCGCTGGAAAATCGCCAGACAATCGTGCCTCGCTCTTCCTTCAGGCAATGCACGTATCCATCGATCGATGCGACCACAACGCGATCCGTGCCCAGCCTGGCTGGCCGCGACACGACGGACTTCGACGTCTCGAACCGGTAAAGCACCTGATTCACGTCCGCCTCAATCACGTCCAGGTGGCCCAGATCGGTGGTCCATGCAATGTGCTCGCCCGTATAGATCGGCTGGGTCATTGCACGCCCGTGCGATTGAAAAACCCAGGGCAGTTGGCGGGGCGCATCGAGATCGTATCCTTCGATCTGGCCGGAAATCATCGGAACGTACACGAAACGCTGCGAGATCACCGGACCGGCACCCGGCGCTCCCACGACCTTCTGCTGCCATACCACCTTGCCCGTGCTTTTCTCGAGCACGGACAATTGCGAACCGTTGACTGCCGCCACGTATTTGTCGCTGGTGCCGGCGGCCTCGCTGGGATGACGCTCGGTGCCGATGGCCGTTACCCAAAGGGTCCGACCCGTCTCGGCGTCAATGGCGTGCAGCACTCCGCGGTTGGTGATCGCATACAACGTAATATCGGGAATGACCCGCGTTGTCAGCTTGGCATTCATGTGGATCAGGTTCAGATCCTCGACCGTGCGCTGGGCCAGTTTCTGCACGGCCTCTTTTCCCAGCGGGTTGCCGAAACGGTCCAAGTCCCGCTCGGTGAAGACCTGCATGCCGCGGTCCGACACGATTTCAAACACGGTGTAGCTTTCGGTACCGCTGACGTGCTGAGTCAGATGAGCGACTTCGCCCCGCGAACTATCCACCTCCATGTGCGTGAACCACGACCGTTCGAGGCCCATTCGCTGGAGTTGAGCCGCAGGAATGAGCGCAGATTGGTTTTCCTGCGCCGAGCAACGCGACGCGGCCGACAGGACACAGCTGGCTGCAAGAACGACGCAGAGATACCGAAGCATACCTGGCTACCTGTCCAAGGGTGCGAAAACTGCGGAGACTCTCATTCGATCATAATTGGGTATTGCGCAAAAATCACGCCTCTCTGCCAAAACGTTTCCCGTTATCCAGTTACCCCAGCCCTCCATCAGCCCGCACATTCCTTCCACTCGTCATTTGAATCGCCCCGAAATGCCCCTTGCAGCCCGCTGTCGCACGGTTGTGCCCGTAGTGTGCACACCGCCTAGACCTTGTTGTCAGCCGCGCCTAGGATGAGCGGAGATACCCAGAGCGGGCCACCTTGAAGATCCGCAGCGCGGATGAATGAGCGGCGGACTGCCATCTGGTTTCGGCCCCCGCAGCGGGCCCCTGCAGCGGACCTCCATGGCGGAAGTCTGTGATGGTCCGCCATTTCAGGGCAGAGCGTCGGAGTTGGTTGGCAATGCAGCAGCAAACCTCAAGTCCTGGGCACAACCAAGACCTGCCGGTCGTGCTCGGCTACTTGAATTTCTCGTCGGGAGCGCCGGACGCCCGCTTCCTATCGAGCCTTAATCGCTTGTGGGCAAATGAGTTAGCACAGGAAAAGAGACCCGCCCCGATCTGGCGGATCGTGGGGGAGAATCTCCGGCAGGCAATTGGCCCGCTGGCCGCGGGGTCGGCAGCATTTGAGAACACGGCCCAGGTGGCTGAGGTGCTGCGGCTAGTCACCGACGAATTGATTCCGGGCTATCTGCAATTTCACGCCGACCTGTTATTTCATCAGACCGATGATGACGTGATCAATTCGTTCTTCTTTGGTCGAGTGTGCGAAGCCGCTTTGAAGCAGGGTCCGCCGTGGGAGGAAACCAAGCGGATACGAAGCGGAGCGATTTCCCAACTGAGCGACTTCGTGGGTTACCGCCCGGTTCCGGCGCTCGAGACGCGGCGTACGGAAGTCTATCCGCACGAGAGAATCAGGCCGGTGCCGCTCTACATCCGCGGAGCCGGCGTCGCTGTGGGACGTTACCGGTCCGTAGTTGAGACCGCGCTGGAGTTGCTGCAATCGACCGACGAGGATCTGCTGCGTGCCGCGTGTTTTGACCCGAAGCTGCTCGATGAGCTGGCATTCGATCCTCGCGAATACGACTTCGACCATCCCGTGAACAAGCGGCCCAACTACCACTTCGGGCTTTGGGATCCGCATCAACTGGACGGCCAGGGACGATACCGGCGGTTCGTCGTACAGCAGGTCACGCTGAATGCACTGATGCGGCGTTTTGACGGCACGGATCCTCGGTCAGCCCCCGAGATTCTCTTTGAGGCTGCGGCCGTTCTGGCCGGCACGATCCTGATGGCCTCCGGCGTGAGCGGAGGCAGTCCCGAGACTTACGATTCATCAACCACGCTGGCCTCGCTGCTTCCGCGGATTGCCGGTTACCGGGACGTCTTCTATCAGCGGCTGCTTGAGCGGACCACTGCCGAACACGCGGAGAGGCTGCGTCAGGAGGCGATCGACCGCCGGCAGCCGTTCGGCGGCGCTCGGCAGCACCTCAACGCCGAACTCGCCAAGCGGCGGGCGTCGCAGCTGGAACACGTTCAGCTCGCGAAGGTTTACGCGCGAATGGGTTATCCAGAAGCCGCAGCGGAACAGGCATCAGCCGTTCCGGTGGCGTCGGCCCGCATCATCTGCCAGATCGAATGCCGACTGACGGCTGCGAGCGATTTGCTGGGCAAGGGGCAACCCGAACAGGCTGCGAATCTGCTGTCCGAGATCATCGCCCTGCTGCGGAAGGGGATTCAGTGCGGGGCGGTCGTGGATCCGTGGAGCATCCTGGGATTCGATGCACAGTTCAGCCTGTTTCCGGCTCTGGAGAACAGTGTCCACGACCATCGAGTTGACGAGCTGGTGGCGATTGTGGAACAGATCTTCGCGAGTTACGAGCGGATCTGGAGTGCGGCGGCCGCGCGGGACGACCGGGAACTGTGCGAACGGGTCCGCACCGAATTCCACGAGTTTGCCAGCTGGTGGCGGCAGTTCGCGGCTCATGAAGTCTCGCAGATCGATGCAATCGACGCATTCGCGGCTTACGAGGCGGCCGAGCATGTGGCGCGTGCCCTGAATGTATGGCACAAGAAGGGCGCGGCCACGGGCCACGTGGGCTTCTGGGCTTCTCACGCCGAGATGTTCGATTCGCCGCAGGCTTACGCGCTGGTCATCGAGGCGTTATTGGACCAGTCGGACTTTGTCGCAGCGATGGGGCTGCTGGTCCACTGGCTGGGTGCATCCGACCGGATTCCGCTCGAGCAGGGAGACAGTTCTTTCCCGCGACTCGCCGAACGATGGCTGCTGCAGTTGCAGGATCACGCCACCCGTTCCCGGGGCGACGCAGCGCAGCCGGGCAGTTCGCGGATCGACAGCGGCACCTGGAGTCAGATGCGCAAATTCCTCGACTACATCGAGGCCAACGCGGGCGGGTGGTGGAAGGTTCCGACCTGGCAACTGGGCTCGGGCGCGCCCCCGCGGAACGCACCGGATCGGAAATCCGGCAAGCAGGAGCCGGCGGATGACGACGAGGACGAAGGCGAAGACCTGTTCCGCGCGGCCTACGAGAACGTGGTCTATCAGGACAGCGCCGACGACGGCATGGAGGGACCGATCTTCGACGGCGGGATTCCGTCCGACGACGAACTGGTCCGGGAGGGCGAGCGGGTCAGCGCTCACTTGGCTTTCCTGAACATGCTGTCCCACCTGTGGCGGGTGGCTGCGTTGAGTCCTCTCGCCGAGACCGATTCGCCGGCGGAGGTTGTGCAGGATCGGATCAGGGCCATTCGTCGATGGGCCCAGCGGGCGAGGCAGAACCGGCGCGACCTGATGGCGCTGCTGGACACGGTTCAAGGGTACCGCATTCCGGCACCCTTCGGCGATCACGAATCGATGCTGGAATACGACCGCCGGCGGGTGATCAAGGAATCCGTGCTGGAGCGTATCATCGTCACCTGCGTTGAAACGGCCGAAACCGATCGGCTTTTGATGGCCGCTGTTTCGGCCATGCCGCCCGCGACCGAGGAGGGCGACGACCTTGCGAAACTCCCGCAGAGCGACAGCGAACTGCCGGAAGATGAGCGGCTGGCGATCGCCGTGTTCGCCGCCGGCCTGCGGGGCGAAACGGACGAAATACCGGGACTCGTCGCCAGTCTGATCTCGGTTCTGTCGGGCAAGCCGCTGCTTTACGTACCGCTGACCAAGGGCGGAAACCCGCGGGCCATCGTCGAAACGCGTGTGCGGCAGCGCTGCATGCAGGACCTGCTGAAATGCCTGCCCCGCCTTGGGCTCCTGACCGACACCTTCCGTCTGATCGAAACCGCGCGCGAGATGGAGCGGAGTCATCCGGTCGGTCCCGGCGCCGTCACGGAGTTCGACGAAGTCTTCAAGATCGGCTGGACCGCCCTGGTTGAGAGCCTCGTGGTTTCGGCACAGAGCTGGGGACACCCCGACCCCGACGAGTGCGTGGGACCGTCGAGCACGCCGCAGCTTGTGTCAAGCCTCAAGCGGTTGACCGAGGTCCTGCTGGTCAGTTGGCTCGCGCACAGCCACACCCTGAGGCTCTCCGTGCTGGAAAAGGTCAGCGAAAGACACGCATGGAAGCGGCTCGTGGAGTTCATCGAGGCTTACGGCGAGGACCTCTTCACGCAGAGGTTTCTGAACCTGGGGAACCTGCGGGCCATTCTGCACCAGGGCGTGGACGAGTGGCTCAGCCAACTGGCGAAAGTCAATCTCGAAGGCATGCAGTTCCGCTTGCTCGACGAGATCGACGAGAAGATCCCGCGGCGCGAAGCCGTCGAACGACTCACGCTGGTGCTGGAGTCCGTCGTCGAGAATTACGGAGAATACCGCGACTACAACAGCACCACGACGCAGTCCGACCGCGGGCAGATGCTGTACACGCTGCTGGATTTTCTGCGACTGCGGGCCAACTACGACCGGATCTGCTGGAACCTGCGCCCGATCGTGATTGCGCACGAGATACTCGTCCGCCACGGCTGCAAGAGAGCGGCGCAGCAGTGGCGGCGGGCGCTGCGCGAGCGCATCAAGGACGAAGCGGACAAGTACGAATCCCGGCTCGCCGCACTGCAGAAGAAGTACTCGATGCTGATGCCCACGGTCGCCGACCGCCTCAGCGAACGCTTCGTCCGGCCGCTCGTGATCGACCGCATCCGGGCACTGGTCGCTCCGGCCGTCGCGGAGTCGCAAAGATCCGGACCTCGCCCGACATTCCGGCTCCTGCAGTACGAAACCGAGTTCCTGATGCAGCAGCCTTCCGGCGTCGGGTTTGACGTGCCGGCGTGGCTGGCCGCACTCGAGGAAGAAGTGCAGCGGGTCAAACTGCCGGCCTACGAGCAAAGCGATCAGGACGAATTGCGCGCGGCCATACCCGTCATCAAACTGAAGCACGAGGAAATCCGGCGCCAGATCGACGAGTGGGCTGCACGCTGAAGCGGACGGCGGCGACTATTGTCGCAGGAACTCGGGCCAGAGAGCGTCGCTGACCACAAGGCCGTCCCGGGTCAGCCGGAGTGTCTGAGGCGTATCCTCCAGCAGCCCCCAGGCCACGAAGCGTTCGAGAGCGGGCCCGCCCAGGTCGTGCACTCGGAAGCCGGTCTCGGCCAGAAACTCCTGTTTGTCGATCCCCTCGATGCGCCGCAGCGCGAAGACGAGGCGTTCACGGGCTGCGTCCTCGGGTTCCAACTGCTCCGATTCGGCCACGGGCGATTCGCCCGCCATGACGCGGCGCAGATACGTGACTACGCTGCGATGGTTCGTTTCGCGTCGTCCGGCAACGAACCGCGATGCGCCCGGACCGAAAGCCTCGTAGGTTCTCCCGGTCCAGTAAGCCTCGTTGTGGCGGGAACGGAATCCAGGCAGCGCAAAATTGGATACCTCGTAGTGTTCGTACCCGGCCGAAGCCAGGGTATCGATCGCGGTGAGGTACATCGCCCGCTCAGTCTCGTCGTCCAGCCGCTTGAGCTGATTCTTTCGCACGCGCCCGAAGAACCGCGAGCCTCGTTCGATCGTCAGTCCGTAGATCGACACATGCTGCGGCCGGACGGCAATGAGCGTCTCCAAGTCGCGCCGCCAGCAATCCTCGGTTTCCCCGGGCACTCCGAAGATCAGATCGATCGAGACGTTTCCGACGTGCCCGCGCACATGTTCCAAGGCCCGCAGGATCTCGGGCTGCCGATGGTCCCGCTCGAGCGCCGCCAGTTTATCGGGCAGAAAGGACTGAATGCCCAGACTGATCCGGTTGATGCCGAACTCCCGCATCACGCCAAGCCGGTCGGGCAGCATGTCGACCGGATTGGCTTCCAGCGTGAACTCGAACGAACCGGCCGGAACAAACCACTCTCGAAGCCGGCCCAGCAGTTCGCAAAGCTGCGCAGGACTCAAATGACTCGGCGTGCCGCCGCCGAGGTAGAGACTCTCGACCTCGCGCGGCCGGGCGAGCGAAGCGAGTTCGATCGCGAGGGCCTGGAGATAGCGATCGACGAGATCGTCGCGCCGGGCAATGACCGTGAAATTGCAGTAGCCGCAATGGTGGCGGCAGAACGGCACGTGTACGTAAGCGGCCCGAGGCGTTTCAAAACGGCGATTCATCGGGGAAACCTCGGGGCTTTCGGCCGCGTCTTTCGGGGACCGCGGACGGCGCGGCGGATCACAGCCAGAGATATAGCCGGCCTCCCAGCATGTCGGGCAGAGCACGCTCGACCAGCGTGCGAATCTGCTTCGAGTGATACCGCGTGCTGAAATGCGAGGCAATGACTCGCTCGTTCTGAAACCTCTCTCGGCGCTCGACGAAATCGTCGAGGTGCATGTGGCCGTGCTTGTGAATCTTTTCCTTCCGGTGGCTGGGAGCGACGAACGTCATCTCGGCAATCAGCACCTTGGCACGATACATGTCGGGACACTGATCGAGGCCTTCGGGGGACGTATCGCCCAGGTATCCAAGCAGCGGGATACGCTGTTCCGACGTTACGTCCACGCCGGACAATCGCAGGTCGCGGATCTGGTCACCGGTCAGAGCGCTGAACTCGGGCTTGAGCTTTCGACGCCGCTGCCACACGAGAAACCCCAGGGCAGGCAGGCTGTGCTTCGTCGCACTGACCGTCACCACCATCTCGCGCGAGACCTCGACCTCGTCTCCTGGCTGAATCGGCCGCAGATCGCACGGCAGCCGCCCCCGGTCCAGACGCTGCATGCAGCGGAGTAGTTTGTCGATCGCATCCACGGCATGCGCCGGCACGTAAAGCACGGGCGGCTCCATCTTCATCATCCGGCGACGGGCCAGATAGACCGGCAGCGCAGCGATGTGGTCCAGGTGCGTGTGCGAAATGAACCAGGAGGGCGTGCCCATGAAATCCCAGGGCTGCGCCCCCAGGTCGAACCCCAGTTTGAACTCGGGTACCCGCCAGTACGTCTGCACGGCGGCCCGCGAATATCCCTCGACGGTGAAACTGTCGTGAGTCAGAGATTGAATCGGAGCGTTGTTGATCATCACACTCGGCAAACTTGTCGGTTCGCCGTCCAAATTACGGATGATGGAAGAATTGCGGTCACTGCGGCTTGGCTTGCAGTTCCGGCTCGCCGCCCCGTCGGCCGCTGTAATCGTCCGCCTGCGAAAAATCGGGCGTCTCGTCGAATTTCGTACCTGGCAGGACGACGATCTCACCGTGCGTCTGGCTCTGCTCCGCACGGACGCAATGATGACGAACGAGTTCGAGAATCGCGAGAAACACCCCGATCATTGCCGACTTGTGCATCCCGGGCTCGAACATCTGGGACATGCAGACCGATTCTCCCGCCTGCAACCGGGCATGAATTCGATACATGTGGACCTGGATCGGCGTGCCGTCGTAGACAATGCTCGCCGGCTGCGTGGCGTTGTTGTCGCGCATGATGCGGCCAAAGGCGCTTACCAGATCCCATAGCTCCAGTTCCTGAATCGGCTGATCGACAGGCTCCACGCGGCGCGGCGGCACATCGTCGGCCAGGCGGGCACAACGCTGCTGCCACGAACGGCTGCGTTCGTCCAGCATGCTCGCCGCGTCCTTGTACTTCTTGTACTCGAGCAGCCGTTCGACAAGCTCCTCGCGCGGATCCTCCAGCACCTCGGTTTCCTCGTCGACCACCGGCAGCACCAGCTGCGACTTAATCTCCAGCAGCAGGCTGGCCATTTCGACAAAATCCCCGACGTCATCGACGTCCATCACCTGGAGCAGGGATAGGTACTCGAGGTACTGGTCCGTGATCCGGGCGACTGGAATGTCGAGCAAATCCACCTCATCCTTTCGGGCAAGGTAGAGCAGGAGATCCAGGGGACCCCGATACGCATCCAGGTTGATTCGAAAACCCATTCGCCGCTCGCCGGATTGGTCGCAACTAACGCCCCGCCCATTCCGACTAAGGTTACATCTTCCGGCGAGGAACCAAAAGGTGAAACTTGCGAGAACCGAATCCCGGCCCTGAACCGCATCTCGGCCGTCGCCGCAGTTCCTGATTGCAGACCGTTCGCGGCAACCGGACGGACGGCGGTAAATTGCTAGATGGCGGCGAGTTGGCGCCTCTGTTAGACTAAGCACGTTATGCACGATCCGCTCCGCTTCGGTCGCGATTCTCGCAGGGCTGCGGAGCCAGGGGGCACACATGTCGCGCGCAGCATCCCTTCGTCAGTAACGACACGCAATTGCGATAGGTTTCCCGAATGATCGAAATCAAACACAGAGAAACCGGCGAGGTTCTGCTGAAGGTCAACGGCGATAGCTTGGCGGATCAGAAACTGGAAGGTGCCAAGTTGGCGCGCGCTAATCTGACGGGAATGAATCTGGCCGGTCTCCGCATGGCACGGATCAATCTCAACGGAGCCGACCTGTCGAACGCCAACCTGACGGGAGCCGACCTTGAAAGCGCGCTGCTGGCCGAAACGGTTTTCGATCACGCGAACATGACCAAGGTCAACATGACGGACGCGATCGCGACGGGGGCCAGTCTTCGCGACGCGACCCTGTCGCAGGGTATTCTCCGCTATGCCCGGATGCAGAACGCGGACCTGACCGGCGCGGATCTGTCGGGCGCCGACCTGAGTATGGCCGATCTGCGAGCGAACCTGAACAACGCGAATCTGACCAAGGCCGACCTCCGCGGCACCAATCTGGCGGGAGCCAACCTGACCGGAGCGGATCTCACCCGTGCCAACATGCACGAGGCCAAGTTGATGAATGCGGTACTGGCCCGAGCGAAGATGGAAGGGGCCATCGGGCCGAGCGGCAAGCCCTTCGGGCAGACGGCGCGCAAGCCGCCTCGCCCCTGGTGGAAGTTCTGGGGCTGAATCGCCTCCGCGCGCAACCCCCCGCCGCTGATCCGTCGCGTCTGCGTCGCTTTCCGCCCCGGCGGCGACTCCGCTGAAGAGTAATTGCCCTGCGACATTGGCGGCACGACTGCTCCGCCCGGATCGCTGCCCCTTGTCCCTCTCGGCAACGGCGACTATCATGCCGCTTTCCCTTGAAGCTGTTGGAGTTACGTAGCAATGCGCCACGTGTTGTCCGCCCTGGTCCAGAACGTGCCCGGCGTGCTCGCACACATCTCCGGCATGCTCGCGTCACGCGGCTACAACATCGATTCGCTCGCAGTTGGGGAAACCGAGAATCCCCAGCTGTCCCGGATGACGTTTGTCGTCGTCGGCGACGATCGGGTGCTCGAGCAGGTGCGCAAGCAGCTTGAGAAGATCGTCACGGTGGTGCAAGTCGACGATATCAGTTCCCAGAACTACGTCGAGCGCGACCTGATGCTGCTCAAGGTGAAAGCGCCTGCCGGAGGTAGCCGCACCGAGATACGGGAACTGGTGGAGATCTTCCGCGGACGAATCGTCGACGTGGGAGCCGACGAAGTGATGATCGAGATTTCCGGCCGCGAAACCAAGATCGAGGCCTTCATCGATCGGATGCGGCCATACGGTATTTCCGAGCTGGTCCGGACGGGACGGATCGCCATGGTGCGAAGCGGCGCGTCAATTCCCGCCCCTGGCACCGGCTCCGTTTCCGCTCAATGAGTTCTATTTGCAAGTTTGTTGAACAGGAGTCTGAGTAAACCTATGGTCGCCAAGATCTACTACGACAACGATGCCGATCTGTCCCTGCTGAAAGACAAGACGATTGCGATTCTGGGTTATGGGTCGCAAGGTCACGCTCAGGCCCTGAATCTGCGCGACAGCGGCTGCAATGTCATCATCAGCGAACTGCCGGGCAGCCCCAACTATGACTTGGCCGTTTCCCACGGTTTCAAGCCCCTGCCCACCGACGAGGCGGCCAAACAGGGTCAGATCATCCAGATGCTGCTTCCGGACGAGATCCAGGGCGACGTCTACCAGAAGTACGTGCGCGAACACCTGCAACCGGGCGACATTCTCCTGTGCTCGCACGGCTTCAACATTCACTTCGGCCAGATCGTACCGCCCAAGGGCGTCGATGCGATGATGGTCGCCCCGAAGGGGCCCGGCCATCTGGTGCGCAGCGAATTCGAGCGGGGCGGCGGCGTGCCCTGCCTGCTCGCGGTCAGCGAAGGCGCGTCCGACCTGACGCGCAAGATCGGCCTGGCGTACGCCAAAGGGATCGGCGGGACGCGGGGCGGCGTGATCGAAACAACGTTTGCCGAGGAAACGGAAACCGATCTTTTCGGTGAGCAGGTCGTGCTGTGCGGCGGTGTCAGCGAACTGGTGAAGGCTGCCTTCGATACGCTGGTCGAAGCCGGCTACCAGCCGGAAATGGCCTACTTCGAGTGCCTGCACGAGCTCAAACTGATCGTCGACCTGATGTACGAGGGCGGCATCGCCCGGATGAACTACTCGGTGTCGGACACCGCGGAGTTCGGCGGGTACC
>CAIPEB010000623.1 GCA_903863885.1 uncultured Planctomycetaceae bacterium
CCGCAAAACCGCCCTGGATCAGCGGCGACCACAATTCGATGACTTCAATCAATTCACGTCTCCCGCTGCTGGAACCACCACTCAATCATGAGACGCACGATCACCGGAACCACAACGTACAGCAGAAGCCAGACGACCACCGGATTGCCGTACTGCTCGTGCACTGCGTCCGACAAGACGCCCGTCAGTCGCTGCCGATGTTGCGCGAGCGTGGCCAAAGCCGGTTCAGTAGCCAGGTGACTCACCGCCAGGCCAATCAACCAGCGCGAATCGTCCGGCCGTAACCGCAGCTGCCACGCACGGCCGAGGCAGTAATCTTCAACTGGACTCATCGGCGCCACCTCCAGAAGAGCAGGGGACGCCGCGGGCTGTAGCGCACCGTGCGGCCCGACGAAGTCGAGCAACTATTCGTGAAGGCTGATTCGGACTCGCACGTGGCTCCCTTCGGTTCTGAGCCCGGCAAGTGAATGTCCACCGTGATCTTCCCATCACGTTCGGCCTGATCCAGCAGAGCCTTGCCGCGATCGGCCAGTTCGTTGCCCTTACGAACCAACTCTTTCGCATCGCGGATGGAATCCAGTGGACCGCCCACCGCCTGGCCGAGGTCCGTATCCTCCGGTTCGACCTGCGGAGGTGCGGGCTTCGCCATGGTCACTACGGACGCTTCGGTCGCAATCAGCGGCGTCCACACCAGCGGCAGAATCGTGGCCCCGGCTCCGACACCGAACGAACCCATCAACAGCCAAATCCAGGCACGTTTCATCCCAAATACTCCTTGGTTGCGAAATCCGGCAGTTGCCGGGGCAAGAATCCCTGATAACGGGCGTGCGCGAACGAGTCGCGCTGGCCGATGGCCACACCGAAGTCTGCGAGGTGGATCCAGAACGATCCCCACGGCATGTCCTGCCAGTACGGCCCGTCCGTCCAGTTGTCGCCCCACGACTGATGCACCAGCACCAACCGATTGCCGCTCGGCGTGGTACGCCGCGAAGTGACGGCCATGGAATGACTCCACGAACCACGCCGGCGAATCACGCCTTCCGCATCGCGGCGTCCCTGGAAACCCAGCGAGGAACACATATTGATCGTGTAGCCCGCTCCCAACAGGGCCCAGCCTTCGTCGGCCGTATTCACACGGGCCGCGTGGGTCACGCGGTGTTCGGCCGCCAACGTCTTGAGCGCCTTCGGTACACCGCGGCGCCCGTAGTCGCGACAGCGGCTCGCCGAATAAGTCCGCAGATCAAGGTCGTCATAGACCAGCTGATGCAGCGTGCCCCACTCGCGAACCGCCTCGGCAATGGCCGCACCATACAGTCCGTCGCCCGGACCAAGCATGTGACCCTTCTCGCGACCGAGCCCATAAAGCCCTTCGGGACTGAACGTAGCGCGAAACTCCTCGCGCTCGCCGCCGAAGGCGATTTCGATGGCGGCCAGCACATCCAGCAGTCGGGCTTCCGCATTTCCCACGCAGGTGCCCACCGGTCCCTGATTCAACGAACGGACGCAGGGCACTCCGTCGCGATCTTTGAGCCAATGTTTGAGCTGCGATCGCTGGAGGCACGTGGTCAGGGCCCGGTAGTTCAGCGCATCGCGACCGTCATCTTGAGCGACCAGTTGGGAAAACTGATCGCCGTAGATGGCGGGCAGCCGGGCCACGAAGGCTTCGGTTGCTTCGGGATTGGGGGTCCAGCCGAATTCCGGCATCACTCATCTCCACAGGCCCAGGCGATGGCTCGGAAGGCGGCGATCACAGCACCGCGATTCGCGGCATCCACAGGCACGTTGTCCATTCCAATCAGTTGCGAGAGCGCCGATTCGATCGCGGCACCTAGTCCCGGATATTTCCCCTGCAGCTGGGTCCGCTGAAACATCAACAGTCCGGCCCGCCGATTGACCTCGCGTACGTCGGCCATGTCCTTGATCACCTGGCCCGCATCGCGCTGGATCACATCGGCCAGGGCCAGATAGAACGCGGCCAGTTGTTTGCCATCTTCCGGATGGCCGGCGAGGATCTCCCGGATGTTGGCCACGATCGCCCGGGTGGCGGCGTCCGGCGCGTTGGCATCCGGCGTCGGACGTTCGACCGGTTTGCGCCAGGTGGCCACGGCGCCCGCCACGATCAATAGCACGGCTACGTAGGTCGTCGGCTTCACGACGGTTTGCCTCCTTGCACGATGGCTGGCAGCACCACGCCGTCCATAGCTTTCACGGCTTCGGCAGCGCCCGCCTGCTCGCACCATTTCCGCAGCGCGTAGTACTTGGCAAATCGGTCCGCCGGCGTCAGACCCTTTTCCGTGGGCGCAGGCACGCGATCCCGCGCGAGCAACGCTTGAATCCGCTCGCGTTCGCTCCACAGCACCAGCAGCAATCCCCCCACGACCGCCGCCACCGGGATGTAGCCCAATACCTGCTCA
>CAIPEB010000624.1 GCA_903863885.1 uncultured Planctomycetaceae bacterium
CCTCAACTATCGTTCACCTGGTCACTACAATGACGACGCCCAACCCTTATGAGCCGCATACTCGCCACGGCGAACAACGACCGGTAAGACAAGCCGGAGTGATTCGCACGCTGATTGGCATACTGCTTTGCTCAATCGCTCCCGCGTGGTTTCTGCTGTTGGTAATCGAGCAGCAACTGCTGGAGGCAGGAGTGCTGAACACGAAGGACATGCCACCAATTGTCGGCAAAGAGAAAGGCAGCCTGTCGGAGTTCTTTCTCAATGTTTGGCACTGGGACGGTATGCTGTTACTTCTGTTCGTCTGTGCGTTGCCGTGCTTCTTGATCGGTGTGCTGTTGATTCGGCGAGGCAGATCGCTCCGACAACGCGGCAACGCCGTGTGACCGATACCTGCCGGAAGGCACGCGGTGGCCTTCGCGGCCTGGCGATGGCGGGAGTGTGGGCGTCTGCATCCCGGCTTCTGCCTCTTTATTCACGGGTTGGCCTGCCTCGCTTGTAGGAATAGTGCCAACAGTTGCTGCACTTTGCACGTTGGTTCGGTGCCGCATACCATATGTACGTGCGGCCGTGCTGGATGACCAGCTGGCGTGTTTACCTGCCCGCTCTTGCTTCTTCAATTCGCGAGAAATCTCAATGCTCACATCCGTCGTTCTTCTTTCATTGCTGGCAGGCGACGAGATGGCGGACGCTGCGGCGGCTAAGATGCCATGGAAGGACGTCCGTCCCGTCACGATGGTGGTCATGGACAGCACGACGCAGAAACCCATTGACAAGTTCTCCTACACTTACAAGATCAACACGCCCACGGCAAAGTACGACCCGGGACTAGCCGGGCCGGTTGCAGTCCAATCGAACACCGGGACTTTCCAGCTTATGGCCCCGGAGTCGTGCGAGATTGAACTGGTCATCTCGGGCGAGAATATCCTCGGTGGGTTCGGCACTTGGAAGACGTACGACCTGACCTCCGCCAACAAGCTCCGCAGAATCGAAGTCCTTGTCGGCACGGGGGTAGTCATTACCGGAACTGTGGTTGATGCACGGACCGGTAAGCCAGTCGCCGGGGCCCTGGTGTCGCCGATCATCTTCACGCCACCCCTTTTCGAGCCCGATCGGAACCGCGCCGTCAAGACCGACACGGCAGGCAAGTTCAGTGTCTCGGGCGTGGAGTACGACCTGGGAGTCAACGTGTGGCACTCCGATTACTTAGAGTTCAATCACGACGGATTCAAGAAGACCGGCCGGAAGATCGGCGAAAATCTCTACGGCACGGAGATTCAATTAGAGGCCGGTGAACGGCTCGTCGGCGTCGTCCGAGATTCCAACGGCAGTCCGCTGGCTGGGGTCAAGGTCTCGGACGGGGCCAGCAAAGAAACCCAGACCGGCCAGGACGGCTCCTTCGTTCTGGCCAGTCCGCGAAAATGGGGAGGCGAAGGCACCTACAACCTGTTCTTCGAGAAAGACGGGTATCTCAGCCAGGATACCCACCCGCGGTCGGCTGAGCCCAATGGGTTTTCTGTCGTGCTTCAGCCGGTGCCGGTGCTTGCAGGACAGGTCCTCGATCCCCAGGGGAAGCCCCTTAACGACTACTTCGTCGCGGCGGGCGCCACGCTCGAACCGCGAAGCTGGAGTTGCTCCTCCAAGCAGGTCCATGATCCCGCCGGGCATTTCTCCTTGCCGGTCGGCACAGACCGTGACTACGGGCAAACGGGCAAGGTCTGGATCGGCGTCAAGGCTGCGGGATACGCCTTTTGGGAATCGACGGTTGCTGTCGAGGACCTTCGGCAGCCGGTCACGGCGCGACTCGTGCCCGGCGTCACGGTTCGCGGCTCGCTCGCAGGTCCGAAGCGTCCCTCGGAAAAGATCACAGCGATGCTACTACCTGTTCGCATCCATGATGAAGACTTCACCCGTGAGACCTCGTATCGGCAGGAGCTTGGTCGGATGGCGGCGGACGTCGCTGATGGCGGAGAGTTTCATTTCGAGCACATCGGGCCGGGGAACTACGTGCTGGGTATTTCCGGGCCGACGATCTCGCCCATCAGCACCACGATCCTCGTTACCAACTCTGATCTCGACGCCGGGAGTCTCGCGCCGCGGGGTCGAGGGAGCATCGCCGGAATCATCTACCAGGACAAGATGATCTGCGAAGGAGACAAATGCCGCCTGGACGAGAAGCGGGGTCCGTGGCCGTTCGCCGAGGGGCATATCTCGTTCCAGGATAGCGCAGGCAGGTCAAACGATGAGGATTTTCGGCACCTTGAGCCAATCCAGTTCAAGGCCGACGAAAGCGGGCGATTCCGCGTTGACGGAGTACCAGTGGGAATGGTGTCGGTCGAGATTCCGTACCAAATCACTGCCGATGTCATCGGAGCCCACGTGCGGAGGGCTCAGATTGCAGAGGGAAAAACGACCGACGTACGGTTTTTCGACACCTCGGGCCAATGGGAGGTCCTCTGCCAGATCCAGGTCGGCGATGGCTCAGCCGCCCAATTCTCTTCTGGCACGGGCATGGGTGCCCAGCGAAAGGTCGAGAACGTCACCACGCGGCCGCCGATCTTCGAGGTCAAGCTTGATCCAATCGGCGAAGCACTGGCTTCCTTCGAGGCTCGCGATTGGATCGAGCCGGATGCCAGACGCCAAATGCTCCTCCGCGACGTGCATCCCGGTAAGTACCACCTGACGATCAACGATGGGCCGATGAACCGCGGGTTGTATGGAAGCCTCTACGAGGTTGACGTGGAAGCCCAAGAGGGCAAGACGGGTTGGACGATCCCGCTCGGCGCCGGCTGCATTACCGGAGCCGTGCAATGGTCCAATCCACCCCGCTACATGGTCAACGTGATTGCGGTGGGTAAGCAACCGGGCATCGTGCGCAACGCCTATTGCGACGGCCAGGGCAACTTCTGCGTCCGCTATTTGCCCGAGGACGACTACCTACTCTGGGCGCATGACGATCAGGCTGGGTGGCGCGCGATGCCGGGAGTTACCGTGAGGAGTAACATGACCGATATCGGTTCCCACCCGTTAGCCACCGGCGGAGTGATCACCGGCAAGGTGCCGCCGCGTTTGCAGCGTGCTGCTGGGGTCACGGTCGTGGCCACCGATTCGCATGGCGTCGCCATCGAAGATCCGCACGGCTGGGACCCGATCGACGATCACTTCAGGATCTCCAGTCTATGGCCGGAAAAGTGGATCGTAACGCTCAAGCGGGGCGGCCGGGTGGAAGCTCGACAGACCGTCACGCTTCAGGGCATCGAAACCGTCACGGCCGACTTGGTCGACGTGAAAGCGGCCGAGAAACAGTAATTCGGCGACGATCGGCGTGTGGAGCCTGAGCACGAGACCAAAATCTCCATCAACGAATTGATGTTTGAAAACGACGTCTGCAAAAGTATTGAGAGCGTATGATGGGCGGTGGCGAGCAAGGGCGTCCGGCGGCGACCCGAAGTGAGTGAGCGGTCGCGACGTTGACCACGAACGTGGTTGGCTGCGGCAGCTTGGCTGCCCATCCCGTGGCCAACTCCGCTTGACGACGGCGGTGCATGTGGGGACCGGCAGCACGGCTTCCGCAGCTTTGTCCACAAGCTGGCCTCCCTTGTACGGGATTCCCGACAGCGTGCGGGCGGCTGCGGGGGTATCATGGTCGGCGTCCGCCGCCGGTGTTCACAGGCGGGCTGGTCAAGGCTGTGGGGATTGATGGGTGGGCGACCTTTCCAACACTTCGGCGAAATGAGAAAGACGAATTCGGTGCGGCCGAGCGCTACAAGCTCCAGCCTGTATTGGGCTTAGCCGGACATCGCAGAAGTGAGGGAAGTTCCTTGACCCGGCTTTCCACGATCTCCCGCCGCTCGGTCAGATCGCGACGGACTTTTTCCACCTGCGGGAATTCCGGCTGATCGCTCAGCACCTTGACGGCGAGGTTGAGCTTTTCTGAGACAAATTCTTCGGTCAACACGTCCGCAAGGAATTGGACGTTCGCTTCGAGCCAGCCTGCGTCGAAAATGCAACAGTCATTATCGAACAACGAGGGTCCTCCACCGCCTTCTTCCCTCGTCCAGAGTCCGAACAGCGGATTCTCCCCCTCGAAGTAAACGAGCCCGGACAGATACTGCACCGCAGCCACAGCCCGGCCTGGCGTTTCGAGCGACCACCATGCATTCCAGAGGAGATCGATCCGGGGCATGACCAGACCCAGCGAATTGAACCGAGACATCCATCCGTATGCCGGTGTGCTGCTGGCTCGGTAAACGAAGCCACGTTCTTGATCGAGCCGCAGCAGAAAACTGTCCTTGAAGAACTCCAAGGTGTCTGCCAGTTGACGGGATGTCAGCATCTTGTCGAAGACCTGTCCCCGATGTACTCCGTAGTGGAATTCCGAGTCACCGTGGGAGCATGATTCGTTGCGCAGCAGCGTTTGGTGCCAGTCCATCAGGCAGACCGGAAACAGATAGACGAACAGGTCCGGCTGGAGTTCGACGTACGCCAGATCGTGGTGGTAATACCAGAGGTCCGAGAAATCAAATTGCTCCCAGGGTGTTTGAGCAATCCGCATCAGTGCATCGTCGTTGTAGTCGAATTGCTGCTCCCACACGTCTTTGCATGGTTTCGGATAATCGAACATCTGGCGAAGCCGATCCCAGGATATGTCCATGATCCGTTCTGCCTTTCTTTCCGCCAACCGGTTTGATTTCCGCAAGTCAGTTGTAGCGGATCGTGCCGCCCATTACCTGTTCGATCGCCTGCCCAAGGTGTTCGCAAAACGTCCTTCTGTTGCCGATCGGCATGTCGGAGTGCCGGGCGGTTGTTTCGAGTTGGTGTTACTGCGGGGCGTTCGTGACTGGTAGAATGGGCCTCACCGGAGTTCTCTTCGTGTTTGCGGAGATGCGACCTGTGTGTACTCGGTGGAGGTATCTTGTCGGCTTGGTGCCGCTGGCGGCGTCAGCCGCAATGGGTTCGCAGTGGGAAGACAGCTTTCTCCCCTCGCCAAACGGTCAATACGTTGTGTCGGTGGTGAATAGGGATCTCTCGCTTCCGATCCCGCCCGAAGGGCTGGAGTTGAGTGCATCGGTGGCGATCAGAATTCGCGACTCCAAAGGAAAGGAACTGGCGACTGTTCCCATCGCCAAAGGTCGCAGGGCCGAAGAGATCGGTTACGGGCACGTGGGCACCGCGTGGAACCCCGACAGCCAGATGGTCGCCTGCTGCAACCAGGGCAATCTGTCGGTGATTGACGTCACGGGTCACGGAGCCCAGAAACGGCTCACTTCGGTTTCCTCGTACCGTTGGGTGGACAAATCTCGTCTCTGTGCTGTAACCGGCCCCTTGGACGGGTCTGGACTGTTCTCCGTGACCGATATCGCCACAAGCGGCGGGGCCGGACACTCACGAATGACCGCCGTCTGGGCGCACGCTTTTCATCCGAGTGTGACCGTGCATTACAATCAGCTTTCACCGAATCTGGGGCATGTCGTGATGGCGGATGGGGCGCAGGTTCAAGTTACGCGCCTGAACGAGACCACCGACAGACGCGTCGTCCAACGATCGATGACTCCAAGCTCTTGTTGGTGGTCCGATTCCGGTGACCGCTGTCTGATACACTGCTTGGAAGAGGCGAAGACTGAAAAGCCGTGGCCGGAAGATACGACGTTCCGCGACGTGGTCTATCTCTTCGAGACGACGACAGGGGGCTTCACCGACCTCTCGGACCGCCTGCGAGGGCTGAACGACGATCCGAACTTCTCTTCTCCGCGCCCCAGGGCTGAGGATCGGGTGTGGGCACCGCCGGGAAATTGGATTCTTGTTTCTGGAACGATCAGAGGTTCAAGCGGGCCAGAATCCCGTAACTGGGTTTGCGTCCCCAATCCGTGGAGCGCTGTCTGCATCCAAGACGCCCTCCAATCAGACTTCCATAACCCGAAGGTTGCCCCAACCGGGGGCAGACTGGGCCTCCTCCGAGCATCAACGGACTACGCTCCCAAGGGCGATCTCTACGTCGTCCAGATCACTATCGATGGCGGAGGCAAACCGGTTCTCGGGAAACCGGTCGAAATCGCAACCGGCATCCCAAACTCGTGGTTCTGGTCTGCCGACGGCAAGCAGCTTTTGGTTTGGAACGGCCGCAAGTTCACGAACTACATTATTCCGTGAAACTCATCGCACGCCCTGACAGCGCTTACTCCGTCAGTGAATTCCCGAAAACGCGCAGGCGGTTGTGGAGGTATTATGAGGTGACCGGAAGCAGTGGTTGGCGTCGGGGGACGGGCGGATGCGATCATCCGGGAGTCGACTCGCGGCGTTGGACGGCGCGGGCGGGCGGCCGAAGCCCGGGCAGCCATCGCGACGTCGGGCGGAAACGGGGAATTCTGAAGCCGTGAGAAGTGTGCGCAGTCTTTAGCTGGCATCCGGACGCGTATCGGAAATTCCGGCGCGAGCGTTGAAGCCACTGGGAAGTCATCGCGAAAGGATGCGGAATACCGATGGAGCATCAGCCAGGCCAGCCATTTCGAATCTCGCCGCGATCTCTTTGTGTTGCAGGCGTCGGTTGTCTGGTGCTGTTCAGCCTCGCTTGGGCACAGCTTTCCCGTCGACTCATCGATACGGGACCGCTGGTTTATCCTGGTGGGATGGAGACCACCACAAGTCAAGGATGGCCGTACCTCTTTTGGGTGCGTCACGAGTTTGATGACGTGTTTGTTCCCGACTCGAGGTCGGTGACCTCTTCAGTCGCATTCGGCCTGCTCACGTTGAACGTCTCCGTCTGGTTGCTCATGACACTCTCTTCGGTTCATGTCGCCCGACTCGTTTTTTCCGGTCGCGTACAGTTCTCGCTTCGCCGCATGATGGCATTCTGGCTCGTCACCGCCATCTGCATTGCCTCGTGGCGAACGGCGTATCAAGCCCTATTTGAAGGACCTTTGTCGAGTTTTGCTGACTCACCATCCGGCCGTGCGTTCTTGCTCGAAGACTCAACAAACCCGATGCTCCGTCTCCTGACGTTTTCTGTTGTCTGCAAGACCGGCGTGCTGATCGGACTGGCCTGTTCTGTCATCGTTGTTCTGTCGTTTGTGTCACGTCTAGCCAGTGTTGTTGTATCGCTACGCTTACGTATGCCACGGGCTGACGCACCAAAGGCGCCGCAACTGACTGCCGAGCGGGATTACGAGGAGGAGTCTTCGGCTCGGCCTCGATGACCGGATTGTTCGGTCATTCCTTCGCCCCCCTTGAATGGCCCCGGCCGCTTTCGCTGTAGCCTTCCGTCCACCGAACCCAGACGAAACTCCGCGGTGTGTCCGTGAACGCATGGGGCCGTCGCGGCATCGAGATATCCCCGAGCAGCACCCTCTCGCCGCTCAGGAATGTGGACTTCGCCGCCTCCAGCTTGCGATAATTAACAAATTGGGGAACTTGTCTTCCGCATAGGAATTGGCCGCCAACATTTGTTCCGGTAAAAGCTGCGTAATGACCCGTTCAACAAAAGGCACCGTTGCCGTTGCGGTGGGCTGCCATGCACGTGTGGTTGCAGCGTGCACCATGGTGATCGCGTTCATTTGCACGGTAGCCACGACCAGTATTTCGCAGGCTCAAATTGGCCAGGCCGAATGGGGTGCGAATCGCGCATCCGACGGACTTGCGTTAATCGATGAAGTCCATTCGCGTGCTGCCACCGCAGTTCGCATCGAACCTCGGAGGTCTTCAATCTCAGTCGTCCGAAATCGCGCATTGCTTGTGGATTCAAGGGTCGGACGCACGTGGCTTCTGGTCCTCGGAAAAATCGATCGGCCGTCACATTGGAAGACTTCTGCCAGAAAGAAGTGTTGCGGGGCAAAGAACCGCCAGCCCAGTCGCCCAAGTGTGCCACTCACGCGTGCCGCACGATCTGAAATTGATTCGTTCGACCCATTCCAGGCCGAAACCGCGGAGCCTA
Source organism: uncultured Planctomycetaceae bacterium (assembly GCA_903863885.1). GTDB lineage: Bacteria > Planctomycetota > Planctomycetia > Pirellulales > Pirellulaceae > CAIPEB01. Next base: position 7,925 of record CAIPEB010000624.1, read on the forward strand.
AGCCGCGTTCACAAGATGAACCGGGAGCTAAGCCGCCGACTGTGGACGCCGGACCACCCGCCCGGAATTGATTGAGCCGTTGCGACGCTGGCCACGAGGCAGCACTGAAGCGAACGGGCGTTCGCGGGGCTATGCGGGGTCATTGTGGCGGCGGAGTGGCCAACCTGTGGGAATCTACAGGTGGCGCATGACAGCGGAACGGGACGGGCTGACCCTGCGTAGCCGATCCTGCCAGCGACCATTCCGTCGATTTGCGTTCCTGAGCATCATCCGCATAAGATCTTGGCAGCCGTTTGATGAATCGAAGCCACGTCTCGTCACTGCTTTCGGCGTTTCAGAGATGGTAACTCTTGCGGATCTACGATTGCAGATATTGGAGATGGCGCATCCCGCGCGGGTCCGGTTGCTTCGATTAACCACACCCGGCGCATTGACCGTGTCTGATGCCGACTTTCATAGCAGCGGACGCCGCACCGTTGGGATGATCGACGCGATGACCGATGGTGAACGGAATGCCCCCGAGACCATTGACGAGTCGCGAGCTGCGAGAATAGCACGCGGAAGTGGAGCTACGACTGGCGAAGTGATCGAGCTCGTTCGCAGCTTGGAGCTGTTGCGGGACATTCTGTGACAATCGACGCGCGTCGGGTGACGTGTGTTGAAGCCGCCCGCCCCCACTTTCGCCTTCCGATTCACACTGGGCTCGGCTTCTTTCCGGCAATTTCCCGCCTGCGTGCGGACGCAGGATGGGGGCGTTCCGCGAATCCCGGAGTGCCGCCGCAGCCGCCGAATTGTGTACCAGTGCTCCTCAGCACGGCCAGGCTCTGGAGTACCTTGGAGCCGACTCGCTGCCGATGATCCCAGGAATACACCTCGTGAAGCCGGATGACGCAGTCGGAGCAGTTACTCCCCGTCGATTCAGCGGAGCACGTGTCGCTCAATCCAGTGAACTGCCTCTCCGACCCATCGGTTCGCCGTTTGCGGCGAAAGCAGCCAGAGGAGGATGAAACCGAGATACGGACCAACAAAGACCAACGCCAGTATCATCCAGTCGCGCTTCTTCATCGGAGTCTGCCTGTGGTGCATCGTTCGGCGGATTTCGCTTAGCCCTCTTCCTCATCTACCACAACGCCTGCGGACCTGCTTGTCCGGCATGACACAGAATGCCGTTTGCCGTCTGAATCTTCAAATTCCACCGCATTGAAACGTTCGTGCCAGCGACTGAACCACCCGGCCGAAAGCGGCGACCACCGTATTGAGCGCAAATAATGGCCGCGATGGTAAAGAAAGCTCGCTATCCTCCTACGGTCGAGCGGCCCAGTGATCGCGTATCCGAGCACGCCGATTATCGACAGTGCGAGTTCAATGAGCACGTACATTCGCGGATTCTAACACCGGGAGATTTGGGGGGAAATTCCGCACACAGTGTTCTTCCCCCCTCAATCCGCCCTATTCCGCTGCGGCGACACGCCTTCCTTGTAGGAAATTCCCTGACGGCGAGCGGGGGGCTACGGTGGTATCATGGGGGCGGCGGACGGGGGACTGGCAGCGGGCGACAGCGTTCGCAGCGAACAACGACGACGTGTGCATCTCCGTTCCGCCTATCCATCGTTCACGGAGCCACGACGATGTCTACTTCCAGGACGTCACCGCGCAGCGAGAGTCGGTGTTTGCGATGTCAGCAACCGCTTCCCGACGGGGCCCGTTTCTGTGTCTCGTGCGGGTTCCACAACGACGCAGATCTGTTGGAAAGACGAGTGGCAGCCGAAAGTGAAATGGAACGACGAAAGTCCCGCGCAGCGACTTGGCGCAAACTGCTGCGTTGCTTTGCGGTGTTCCGGTGGTGGCCATGAAAAAGAAGCTGATGAAGTCAGCGGCGCGGGTTCTGGGTGCTGCGGCCGCCGTGATTCTCATCGTATGGTTTGCCGTGGCGCAACCGTCCTGTCGGCGAAACCGTGTTTCGGGAGCTGCGGCGGATCCCGGCGTCTTGCGGGAGCATGTCGAGACACTGTCGATCCGTCTTTCCCCGAGAGACTGGAAGCACACGGACAATCTCGACAAATGCGCCGACTTCATTGCCCAGCATTTTCGCAAAGCGGGAGCAACCGTTGAATTTCAGTCGTTCGCGGTTCGCGGCAGACAGTACAAGAATGTCATCGGCAGGTTCAATGCGGAGAACGGATCCCGGGTTATTGTTGGTGCCCACTACGACGCGTGCGCAGGAACACCCGGTGCCGACGACAATGCCAGCGGCGTCGCTGCACTCATCGAACTGGCGTACCTTCTTGGGCACAACAGATCCTCCGGAGCCGTTGACTTGGTTGCCTACGTGCTTGAGGAGCCGCCGTTCTTCGGAACGGAGCACATGGGAAGCGCCGTCCACGCGCGGAGCATTGCTGATGACAAATCCAGCGTAAAAGGCGTCATCGTGCTGGAAATGGTCGGCTGCTTCAGGGACGAATGGGGTTCCCAGTCCTACCCCACGCTTTTCTTTCGCTTCATGTATCCGAACCGGGCGAATTTCCTTGGTGTGGCGAGCCGTTGGGACCAGGGCGAATGGATCCAGCAAGTGAAGACTCGCATGAAGGGAACAACCGATCTGCCGGTCTATTCCATCCGAGCGCCTGCGTTTCTCCCTGGAATCGACTTCTCCGATCACATGAACTACTGGAACTACGGCATCCGGGCTCTGATGATCACCGACACGGCGTTTTACAGGAACAGAGCGTATCACACTCCGGACGACACACCGGATAAACTGGATTACAGTCGGATGGCGAAGGTCGTTGTCTCCGTGTTTGAAGCAGTCAAGAACCTGTGATCAGCCATTCGCGGCAATTATTCCGGCACAGCAGCGGTGTCCGATGCACCGATTGCTAATTGGAACGCCAGGGTGGATTCCGACGAGGCGCGCAATCGCGACGACTTGTCCACACGCTGGCCTCCCTTGTACGGGATTCCCCGACAGCGAGCGAGGCGCCGTGGGTGTATCATGGTGCGTTTGCGGACCGAAGCCTGTGGGAATCGCCGCGTCGCTCTGGAAGTCGCGGTGTGCCCCATGGCGGTGACAGCATCTCGAATTGAGAGAAGCGGTACATGACGTCAGTTCTTCGGCATGACGTTGCTTATGCGCTGATTTGGTCGTCGGCTGCGCTGACTGTTATTGTTTCGTCCTTGGCGGAGAGCTCCCACTGGATTTTACTGACCTGTATTCTGACGCTGTGGGTTGCCTCCGGAGGGTTGGCATGGTGGAAGCGGCGTCGCGCCCTCGCTGTCGCAGCTTGGGTTGTGCCTCCGATACTAGTCGTCGGCACGGTCGCCGGAGTGGTGGTTTGCGGCGCCCCTTTCGAGCCCCTGGAGGGCGCGCCCGCGTTTGTGAAAGTGTTTTGGGAAACTGCAATTGAACTCGCCAAAATACTCGTCATCACCCTTGTAGCAAGCTCTCTGTCCGCTGCGGGTTACACCTCGTCGTTGGGTCGAAATTCTACGCCAGCGAACAACGGGGATCTGTTTAGCGCGTGGAAGGAGAACGATCCTTGACGAATGACGAATAGGGACGGATGCACGTGGCGACACGCTCAACCGTGATTGCCCGACAGCGTGGCGGACGCGTAACGCTTGGCCATCGCTGACTTGGGACGGTTGGACGGGAGGGAGTTGGCACGCCAAACAAATCCGCTTTGTCCACACTTTGTCCCCGTTTCCCTTGTAGGAAATCCCCGCCTGCGTGCGGGCGGTTGCGGAGGTATCATGGTGGGCGTCCGCCGCCGGTGTTCACTTGCGGGCTGGCGGGATGCCGGATGGAGAGCGGCGGGAGGTATGTGGCGAGAGCGGTCGGCAATGACCGACAGGCTTGATCGACGTGCCGAGTTCATCGAGCGCGATCGTGTTGTTCGGCATATTGGCGGGCTTCGGCTCCGCAATTTGGAGAATGCAAGAGTGCGACGCCGAACATACATGATCGCGATCATCGTCGTCGGCACGGCGGTGGCGGTATTGGCAGCGACGGCATACCGACGTGTTACGGTCGCCGTCCGCGCTATCGAGGATCGCCACGAGGCATTTTGTGAATCGCTACAACAGGAGAGATTCGGAGATGCTTACGCGATCATGTCGCCCGATTACAGAAAAGCACACGATCTGGCGGCTTTCAGGGACGACTACGGCCTAATGAACATCTCCCGTTTGAGCCCGGGACATAGCGTTAGGGTTGGCTGGAAGGCCGCCTGGCTGTTTCCGGATGCAACACCTGAGCATTTGCTTGAACCCTGGGCAGGCAAGGATTACGAATGGGTCAAGGTGGATGGACAGTGGTACATGACGGGAAATTGCATGACTTATCTTGACTAGAAGAGTTTGTCGAACGCGCGGCTACGACTGTCAGCTTGTCCCGAAGGGGGGCCGATGACCAGCAGGGCGTGCAAATGCGAGCGAGGGACGCGAGCCGTGCAGCCTGACGTCCAGCGGCAGTTCCAGCAGCTCCGGCACCGATCCGAACAACAACATGGTGCTGGTCAGCGAGCAGACGCACCGCGACACGGACTGTACGGCGTGCAGCGGAGGCGGCGGACAGCTGGCCAGTTCCACGCAGTACGTGGATGCAAGATCGCCGACGACCGAATTCCAGGTACGACTGCGGCATTCGCCGGAAATACGTCATCGCGCCGACCGACGATCAGGATCGCATGGTCTAAACGCGTTACCGGTTCGACAATCTGGACCAAGTCGTTCCAGATCAAGCGTCACCAGGAACAGTATCGCAACGCCGATGTGCCAATATCGCGGCAGGAATCGTACCTCGACGATCTGGGGCGGACGCATGAAACACGGCCGATGGCCGGATCGCCACGCTCACGGCGAAGAGCCCGGCGGCGGGCGATCAAGTCACGAGTTGTGTTTATGGCACGACGTTCGAAGAATCAGCAATTGCCAGGTCGGATCTCCCGCTCGCCGAGATTTATCCGGACTCCGACGACATGACGGATCCGCCGGGAAATGGTGTCGACGGCTTCTGCTGTCGGGTAGAATTCAAGGACGACCGGCAAGTTGAACGCGTCGAGAAAAAAGACCAGAACGGCGCGGTGCACGTCCTTGAGTTCAATCCGCCGGTAAGCGTGGTGCACCCTCGTGTGACTACGCTGGGCACGGGCATCGACGGCGCTTTGCGGCGGACTTCCACGACCTATGAGGTGCGTGGCATGCGGGAAGAAGGCACCAGTTACGATAACGCCACAGCAGGCGGCGCCGTCAACGAGGTCAACGGCAGGTGCTCTGTTATGGAGGACGCTGATCCGGCGAAGACAGTCCCGTGGCCGTTTCTAAACCCACGTCGAGAAACAAAGTAGAGCGCGATATGCGATTGCTCATTATGGGTACGGTGTTGGGCCTCGCATTCTCGATCGCTTGGGGCGAAGCCGCACCCCAGAGCCCGAAGGGGAGACAACGCGACATTCTGGAGAGCTTGTCGGATCGAAACATCCAGCGGTCTCTCGGTTCAGGTGTTGTTGTATGCGGTAACTTGATCAAAGGCGGCCAGTGGTATGTCCTGAACGTGTCGGAGATTCGTGCGGTCTGCAAGGTTCTTGAGCAAGAACGGCGCTCTGTCGAAGGCGGCGGATCAATTCCTCAATTTCCGGTGCCGATTTACACAATTGTGTTGTGGGGTACGACTCGGGATGGTCTTGCACCCCTGAAAGTGCTGTCGGTTGATCGCAGTGTCCGTGTTTTGCAGTCGATCGACGAGCCTGGGTGGTACGTCCCCAGTGGCGATGAGCGTGAATGTATACACGGATTGGCGCGTCGAATCGAGGAAGGCAAGGAGAGGGCAATAGTTCAAAACCCAGGAGCCAACGCTGAAGCGTCATCGGACAAAGTGTCGCCGCAGTAAGCGGTTTGGTGGGGGAAGAGCGCGAAGGGAGCGGGCACTCATCTTTTTGGGGTTTTAAACACAGGAGGCCTGCATCGTTGCCCACTCAAGGCAAGAAGAACAAGGAGCCAAGCCCCCGACCGAAAACGCCGCACCTCCAGAACCGAAGTGAACGAGCCGCGACCAACCAGCCAGGTAACAGGGGCGGGAGACGGGCGGTCGAGGTGAACAGCAATGCGGGTGGCGCGAACTGTCGGCAGGAGCGTTGACCGAACGATGATTCTGGGTCAGAGGGGTGCGTTCGGGGAGGGGTTGTCGACCTCGGCTTACTGTCCGTCACCCGGAGGTCGAGATCTCGACTACTTCAGCGCCGAGAAATGGCAGAGATTTTGTGGAGGCCACAGTACTGTCGGCAGGAAAGGCCGGGCCGCCTTGCACGCAAGAGAGAAACGGAAGCAAAATACGCAAGCAGTGCTAAATGCTGGCTACATAGCGACGGAAGCTGCCCAAGCTCTCTATGATCTGGCAACTGGAGGTGGCGCTTATGAGTAAATCAACAATCTGGGTGTGTGTTCTTGGTTTGGGGTTGGCAATCTGCCGTAACTGGAGCACGACTTGCCGTACCGCCGAACCGGACAATGCGACGAGACCACAGCAGCAAGGTAGCCCGCAGAATGTACCCTACCCGCTCATTGTGGAAGGGGAGATTCGGGGCATCCCCAACACTGATGGTTCCAGGATCAAGTGCTCGGAGATCCTCGCCGCAGCTGGTCCGATGACCATCAAAACCATTCGGATATATCGCAATTGCTATGTCGCTGATGCAGTAAGAAAAACTTTTTCAGACGCAACATCCTCGCTGGGTGTGCCACAAGGGTCGGCTGGAGGTGGGCGTTCGATTAGGGTGCTGCGCGACGGGGCCAGTTGGAGCGAAGATGTTGGGGTATTCTCCGATGGGAAAAGTGAGATTGTCTTAGCCACGTGGGAGTGTGGTTTTCCCCCGACGAAGGATTGTTACGTCGTAACTTCGCTGGCTGTTCTGAGACTCTCCGATGGTCGGCACGCGATCTGCAATTTTCGCCCGCTCATGTTTGTCGACGGAAGCCTTCTGGACGACAGCCTTCGAGGCAGTCAATCTAAGGAATTGTCGGATTGAACCTGCACGGCAACTCTTGCCGTGCAATGTTGTGCACCGGTATGCGCGAGGGACGGTGCGCGGTGTGAGGGCGTGGGGTCAAATAATCCCGCCAGCGGCGAAGTTCTTTACCAATCTGGTTTTCGAGCATGGCGGCGGGCTGGACTTCGGTCGTGGCAGGCACGCTGGGTGAGCAGCGGGAGGCACGAACCGTTGTGACGCGACCGTCGAATGCCGAACGCAACCAGCAGTTCAGCGGCAAGACCGTGTTCACGCGGGCGGCGAGTTGTGGACGTAGGATGGGGGCGGCAGTCAAGCGGCATTTGCCAGCCGCGAACTTGGGCCAATCCCGTGACCATTGCGTTACATCCCGGCAAGGATGGGGCCTTGAATGGTGCAAACTACTCGTTCCAGGAGAACACATGCAAGTGGCGGCCTATCTTCTCGATCTGGGCAGAGTAAGCTGGATAGCCAAACCGTCCACGGCATCGTTAGCGGTGTTGGGATTCACACATGACTGATGCACACAGAAGTCGCATTGGCCTGGTTTCCGTTGTGCTACTGATGCCCAGCTTCGTTGCGATGGCAGGCGAATCGCTCCTCGATCTTTCCGGCCGATCGTTGGCGCATTCAGATTACAGCGGGCGCAATCTGCGCGGGGCGAATCTCAGGAAGGCGGATCTGACGATGGCCGATTTCTCCGGAGCGGACCTCCGCGGCGCGGATCTCACGGATGCCAGACTCGACCGGGTTAAGCTCGACGGTGCGGACCTTCGCGGGGTGATCGGCTGGGCGAAGGCGGACCTTGGGCTAGGCATCAGCGCGAACGGCGCCAATTTCTCCGGGACGGATCTGCGCAATGCAAAGTTCGTGGGTGGCTACTCTGGCGGGTACTTTGAAAAGGCCGATTTCACGAATGCTGACCTGAGCAGCGCCACGCTGGCTGGGCGGTTTCATGGAGCGAGTTTTCACGGCACTTCGCTCAACGGCACACTCATGCTCGGCGCGGACGGACTGGAGTCGATACATGAAGACCTTCGCAGGCGCGGAGCGATCGTCAGCGGTGAAGACTTCGCGATCGCGGTCAAATCTGGTCGTGATTTCAGCAACGCATTCCTCGATGGTGCCCGATTTCAGGACGTGGATCTGACCGGTGTGCGACTAGGAGGTGCCTCCCTACATTCTGCGAATTTGGACCGGACATTGCTGCACGGCGCGGATCTTCGCGGAGCGATGCTAAACTTTGCGACTGTCAAGGCGGCCGTCTTCGACGGGGCTGATCTGTCAGGAGCCCGTCTACTTAGTCTGGAAGCAGTCGGCGCGAGTTTCGCCAATACAAAACTCGTCAACGCGTATCTGGTGGGGGCTGACCTCTCCGGCGCCAATCTCCAAAATGCAAATCTCACCGGCGCGAACCTATCATCTGTGAATCTGACCGGCGCTGATCTGACCGGCGCGATCCTTGAGAATGTGACCGTCGAAGCGGCGATCATTGATGATGTGCGGGGATTGCATCCGGAGACTCAGCGGCAGCTGAAAAAACGCGCTGCCCGCTGGTGGTACGACTTTCGGATGAGCGTTGGTGACTTCCTGAAACACTGGTCACTCCCGTTGCACTTCGTGCTTACGCCCCTAGCCATAGTACTTGCGCTCATCGGACTCCGAGGTGCCAGGGCACGCACTTCCTTTGCAGTCATGACGGGCATCAATTTCGCCGCCGTCGTCCCCCTGTTGATTGGCTGGATCTTTTCCATTCTGGGTGGATCACCAACGGCACAATTGTCCGTACCGAGCCTTTGGCATGCGTGGTTCAGCCTTTGGCCGACAATGTTGCTGGGACTTGGTGTCCTGTTTCTGGGATCGCTCGCTACGGGCGTTTATCGGATCGTGCGCTGCGTGGTCACGAGACCGCGGGATAGGCCAGTCTTGTCGGTGCTCTGTGTGCTTTTGACGGTCGCGAATTGCTTATTCGCTATCCAGGTCTTGGTAATGATGGCGCCCGATGCGTGAGCGGAAATGGCGCGATGTTGGATCCACTCCGTCGTCCTCGCGATGCGGCATCCCCGCCGCCGTCCGTTCGCGGCCGCGGCGTGACGTTCACGCTTCCAACCCATCCGCTTGTCCACACGCTGGCCCGCCTCCCTTGTAGGAAATCCCCGACAGCGGGCGGACGGCGGCGGCTGTACGATGGGGGCATGAGATGAGCAAGACGAAGGAGCATCGGAGAAAGCCGAATGCCGAACTCGACGTTGATTCTGGCAGG
>CAIPEB010000625.1 GCA_903863885.1 uncultured Planctomycetaceae bacterium
ACCAACTTCCTATCGCTTCCTTCAGACCCCGCCGTTGGCCGACGACGCCCTTGCGAGTCGAATTCTCTTCCCCGTGGACGGGGTGAGGTCGCTTGCTGTCGCAAGCGACTGGGTTTGCCAGCTTCGCTGGGCAAACAAAAGAAAGGGGCCGACGACGTCGGCCCCTTAATTCTGCCCTGACTGTGCATGCCGGGTCCGCGCTGCGTTGCCTACAGCGACAACACGAACTCCACAAGATCGTTGACCTGTTCCGGCGAGAGCTGCTCCATCGTCTCGTGCTTCTTGCCGTGTTTGCCCACGGTGAACAGTTCCTTCAGCGTCTTGAAGTGACCGTCGTGCATGTAGGGAGCCGTGCGCCAGCACTCGACGAGCGACGGCGTATCGTAGGAATCCTCGCGATCGTACTGGCCGCGAGAGCCCACGTTGTAAGGCTTCAGGGTCGTGTACAGAGGTTCGGGATGGCACTTGGCGCAACCGAGTTCCTCGCTGTTGAACAGGTCCTTGCCTCGCTTTGCCGCGTCGCTGAGCTGGCCGTTGACGAGGTGCGGACTCGGGACGGGTGTCAGCGACTTGAGGTATTCGTCGACCGCCGTCAGGACGGCATCGGGCTGCACCGAAAACAGAATGTTCTTGAAGCCGGACCGAGTGGCGTCCTCCGCCGATTCACGCACGCCGGTCGACATGGCCGGAGGCGTCTGATACGTCAGCAGCAGACTCTTGTTGTTCTTGGGCGTTCCCAGGCCGTCGTTCAACAGGTCCCAGTTCAACCCGTCCATGCGGGCATCGTTCGGATGGCAGCTGGCGCAGCTCTGCCAGTGCTGGAAGCAAAGCCATGCGTCGTGGAAATTCAACTCTCCCAGCCGCTGCGGAGTCAGCTCCGGTTTGGGGCCGAGAGCAATGAGGGATACGGCTCGTCGCGGATCCTCTTTCAAGTCCACGACGGCGAGCTTGTCGCTGAAGTACGCCGCCACGTAGGCCTTGTTCCCGATAATCGCCATGCCGCGCGGGCCGTTTGCTTCCGTCCGGTCGGCATCCAGCCATCCCCAGGGGCCACGTCCTTGAATGCGGATCCGCTGACGCAGGTCCACGAGGAACGCAAGGTCGTTGGGTGGGGCGACGACCGCCGAATACTGGTCGCTCTGTGCGCGGGGGTCGCCGGTGAACGTCGCGAGTTTCTTCAGCAATCCCTCGGTCTGTATGACGCTGACTTCGTGCGTGCCCGCGTGGGTCACGCAGATCAACGCGCCGTCGGCCGTGCAGGCAACGTCCCACGGGTTGGCCGCGCCAAGATCGACTTCGTCAAGCAGCACCGTATTCAGCAGTTTACCGGTGGCCATGTCAACGATGGTCAAAGCGTTGGTGTTGACCCAGCCCCGCTCCAGCTGCGTCGTGGGCAGCTGGTATCGAGAAAGCAGGTGGACCGCAAGGCCGTACTTTCCGTCCGGCGAAATGCAGACGTTCCGCACGCTCGTGCTGCCGTTCAAGAGTCGAATCGCCGTGACCGCATTGTCGGCCGTGTTGATGAGGTTCAGCGTGCATGCCACGTCGTAGCTGTCGCCGGCGTCCAGCGGCAGCTGGTTTGCCACCAGAACCCACTTGCCATCCGGCGACACGGCCGCCGAGATCGGTTCCCTCACCATCGGTAATCTGGCCGTCTGCTGCTTCGCGGCGACGTCGATCACGGACACGTCGTCATTGAATTGATTGCAGACGTACAGGCGTTTCCCGTCCGGTGTCACAGCGACAGCCGCAGGCGTGTGCCCCACCGCAACGGAGCCCTGTTCCTGGCCGGTTGCCGCATCGAGAAAGCGAACGACTCCCGCCGGTCCGCCGCAGGCCACGTACAGCACCTTGCCATCCGGGCTCAGTGCGATCGCGTTGGGGGCGGCGCAGTCCATTTTGCGGACAACGGCTCCCTTCGCAGGGTCCACAACGAGAATTGACCCGGCGTCCTTGGCCAGCACGAACAAGGCGGCTCCATCCGGCGAGGCAAGGACATCGGTCGGTCCGAGGTAGTTCGTTGCTGCATGCGCGGCACCTGTCAGCAGCATGAGGGCACCGAGAGCGATGCCGATTCGTGGAATCCCCAATTTCATAACTTGGCTCCTGATTTCGCTCGGAAGGCAGGGTGTACTTGGGCGGGCCCGCTCTCTTCGCTTCCGTGCGACAAGATCGGGATCGTGTCAAGCTGGATAGTATCGATGCTTTGTGCGGCTTGCAGACTACTACAGGGGCTCGCGCCAGTCAACAATTTGCGTTAGCCGACCGAATCATGCCGGCCAACCAATCCTGCGGCCGGCCGAATCCCGCGGTGTCGTTGCAGGCATCGATCGGCAAGGATCCGGGGCACGTCCCGGCGGGTGGCTCTACTGAAAACGGGCCATCTCCCTGGCGAACTCCGCAGCGAGTTTCGGCATGGCTCCCTCGCGGGCGGCCACCAGCGCAGCGATCTGATTCGCGAAGTCGGCCTTCATGGGCAGCGACCACTTGCGCAATTGCCCGAAGATCAGCGCCGCGGTAAACGCGTCGCCGGCGCCGACCGGATCGACATCGGGGATCGCAATTCCCTTGGACTCGGCAACACCGTTCAGGTCCACAAGCAGACACCCGTCGGCACCGCGGGTCACACAGACCAAGTCAACCCCGTATTTGGTCTGGATGTGCCGCGCGACTTCAACCGGATCGTCCGATCCGGCCTCCAGCAGTTGCGCCACCACGCGAAGCTCGACATCGTTCAGCTTGACAACATGGGCTGCGTGCAGCGATTCCTCGATGCACTGCCGATCGTACCATGGCGGCCGGAGGTTGATGTCGTAAACGATCAGGCAGCTGCTTTGGGCCAGCGCGAGCAGTCCGCGAATGGCGGCCCGTGAAGTTTCGCAGCGCTGAGCCAGCGTGCCGAAGCAGACGGCGGTCGCCTGCGCCGCGAGCTTCCTGGCATTCTCGTCCAGCTCAAGGTAATCCCAGGCCGCATTCTCCTCGATCGTGAACGACGGATGCGCAGGAGTGCTGAGATCCACGAGAACGCGGCCGGTCGTGTGAACGGGATCGGATTGCAGCCAGTCTGTGCAAAGCCCGTTCTGCTCGAGGTACGCGCGGAGTTCTGTTCCCAGTTCATCCTGGCCGACGCGCGAGAAAACCGCGCCATTCAAGCCAAGCTGCTGGGCGTGGAATGCAACGTTGGCCGGCGCGCCCCCGGGCCGGCGGCTATCCGGATAAATGTCCCAGAGCAGTTCGCCCGCTCCGATGACGACAGGACGATCGTTCACAATCGGGATCTCCCTTCGGTTGTAAGCCGACCTTGCGCCGCGCATCGCGGGTGGGTCGCGATTGGTTCGCGGCGGACTGGCACACTGGAGAATCCTAAGATACTGCGAGTTCTTTTGGCAGCGGTGGATACACGCGCTCGGCAAGTTTTCCGGCCGATGCCGCCGCGTCGATTGTCTCGCCGCCGTGAATGCGTCACATTGGAGTCTCGCAACGCGCATGCCGCCATTTAACCGAAGCATTCCCGCCGCCTTCTTCCGCATGAGGTGCCGAACATGAGCCGCTCCTGCTGCGTTTCGATCGCCTTGCTGCTCTCGGGTGGACTCTGGCTGTTTGCCTCCAGCGAACTCCGAGCGGAGGTCAAAGCCTGGGAGGGGACGATCACGATTCCGACCTATCCGTGGGAAGAAGACATCAATCCGAAATTCTGGGCGATGGAGGGATCCAACCGCCTCTCGACGACTGTGTCGGGCGCGATTACCTATCCGTACACCATGCAGGACCATCTTTCGCGGAAGAAGGTCGATCGGACCTATCGGGCGCTGTTTCTCGAGAACGAGTACCTGAAGATCACGTGCCTGCCGGAACTGGGCGGACGTCTTCATTCGGTGCTGGACAAGACGCAGGGCGTCGAGGCATTTCACAAGAACAACGTGATCAAGCCGAGCATGATCGCCATGCGGGGGGCTTTCATCAGCGGCGGCGTGGAATGGAACGCCGGGCCGCACGTCCACACGGTCACGATCGTGTCGCCGGTCGATGCGCTCGTGGGACGAAACGACGACGGTTCCGCTTTTCTGGAAATCAACAACATCGAGAAGATCTTCCGCACTCGCTGGACGGTGCGTGTCACGCTCTACCCGGGGCGAGCCTACCTCGACGAACAGATCCGGCTCTACAATCCCACCGACGGCATGCATCCGTACTATTTCTGGAACTGCACGGCGCAGCCGAACCTGCCCACCACGCGGTTCATCTACCCGATGTCGCTCGGCACGGACCACGCCGGCCGGGAGTTTTTCCAATGGCCCGTGGACAAGGGAAAGGATCTGTCGTGGCTCAAGAACTACGACCGGTACGCCTCGATATTCGCGGTCGGCTGCGATTACGATTTCTTCGGTTCGTACCACGTCGAACTCGATCGTGGCATGGTACAGGTGGCGAACCACTATCAACTGCCGGGCAAGAAAGCCTGGACCTGGGGCAACTGGGAATTCGGCCTGGTGAGCCAGCAGAATCTGACCGACAAGGACGGGCCGTACATTGAAGTCCAGAGTGGTCCGCTGCCGACCCAGTCCGACTACGGCATGCTCGAGCCGCATCATCAGGTTGCCTGGCGCGAGTGGTGGTATCCGGTTCACGGATTGGGCGATGGATTCGAGTACGCCACGCGCGATATCGCGGTCCAGACGTCGCGCGAGGCCGCGAACCTGACTCTGAAACTGATCGCGACGGGTCGTTTTCCCGCGGCCGTGTGCCGGCTGGCGCCCCGCGATCGCGCGGCCAGCGAACAGCAGATCGATCTGAGTCCCGACAAGGCGACGGTCGTGACTTGCAGGAACGCGGCGGACCGTCCTGTGGAAGTCGTGATCCGCACTCGCGACGGGAATGTGCTCGCGGAGTTCACGACGCCGTTGCCCATTGCCCGGGTAACACCACCCGATCCGGCCAGGTTTGCGGAAAAGCCCGACGACCAGCTGACGGTGGAGCAGAAGTATCTCAAGGGGCGGCAGCTTGACCGCGCCACCAACCGGCCCGAAGCGCGGCGGTACTATGAACTGGCGCTCGCCGCGGATCCAGGCCACTGTCCGTCGCTGCGAGGGCTGGCCGTGCTCGATCTGGAAGCCGGCCTCTTCGAACAATCCGGCAAACGACTGGCCGATCTGCTCCAGCGCGACGGCGACGACGGACTGGCCTGGTACTTCCTCGGCATCTGCCGCCTCGGGATGAATGATCCCGATCAGGCTCTGGCGTGCGGATACCGGGCAGCCCGTTATGCCGAGACCATCTCGCTCGGGCATGATCTGGTCGGCCGCGCGAAGGTCCGGTTGCAGGACCTCGACGGGGCGCTGGCCGAATTCGCGCTGGCCCGCAAGTACGCGCCGCACGACACTCGCACGCGGGACCACTGGCTGTGCGCCCAATATGCTTTGAAACTCGCATCGTGGAACGGCGAGGCGATCAAGGCGCTCGACGAGCGGCCCACGGATCTGGTGCCTCGGGCTCTTCTGGCTCAAGGCAAGGCAGAAGGTCTCCAGCGATTCGTGGAGAAGGTCCGGGACTACGTCGGCGAGCGCGAGTTCGAAATCCTCGAGACGTCGTTGACCCTGGCCGACATGGGATTGCTTGAAGAAGCAGCCCGCATCATTCAGGCCGCGCTCGTCGATGCCGTGCCCGAGAAGGACCGCAGCCCGATGCCGCTCTACTATCTCGCCTGGCTGGCCGCTCAGCGGAAACAGGACGATGTCGCGGCCGACTTCCTGCGCCGGGCCGCCAAGACGCGGCGCGATATGGTCTTTCCTTCGCGCACCGAGGAAGTGGATGTGCTGCTGTATGCCCTGCAAAAGAACCCGTCGGACGCGGGCGCGCACCTGCACATCGGAAACCTGTACGCGAATCTCGGGCGATTGCCGGAGGCAGTTCGCAGTTGGGAAGACGCTTCGAAGCGGGATCCGTCGCTGAGCATCGCTTTCCGCAACCTCGGGCTTGCCAGCGCGAGCAAGGGAGGCGACTTGAAGAAGGCGGCCGAATATTATGGCCAGGCCATCCATGCCCGGCCGGCGGACCAGACACTGTATCGGGATCTCGCCGAGATCCTGATCAGCGAAGGCAAGCGGCCCGAAGCAATCGAATTGCTCGAAAAAATGCCGCTCGACGGGAACCGCCGGTCCGAGATCACAATCATGCTCGCCCAGGCCTATTTCGACGAGGGGCGTTTTTCGGAGACGATCGATCTGCTCGCGGCCACGCCCTATTTCGTGAATTGGGAGGGGCAGGACGTCACCTGGCGATTATTCAGCCGCGCACACGTGCGCCGCGGCGAGAAACTGCTGGAGGCAAATCAGCCCGACAAGGCACTCCAGGAATTCGAGACGGCGATGACTTACCCGGAGAACCTCGGCGTCGGCCGCTCCGATCAGCCGCACCATGCCATGGCCGAGTACTGGAAAGGCCGGGCCCTGGCAGCACTGGCCCGCACGGAGGAAGCCCGAGCCGCATGGAAACAAGGTGCTGAAGGGGCCGCTGCGGCCGGCGAGCAGGATGAATTTCGAAAGCGTTGCGAGGAGGCGCTTAACGAGAAGCACTAGTGCTTTTCCGCGAGTGTTCGGGCGCCTGCCACCAAACGGTTGTTTTGACTGAGCCTCAACGCGACGGCCCTAACAAAGCCCAAGGGCAAGACAACGCGAGCATCGCGAGCGTAGTCGCCGCCCTGGGTACGCGGTCCATACCTTCGGGTAGCCACAAGGTGGCGGCCCTGAGAACTTCGCGTCTTCGTTACGGCTGTCCCTTCAGGACTCGTTGATTCAATGAGGGTTCGTACCCCGGGGCTACGTCAAGTCTCGCTGCGCTCTCCTTGTCTGCGCCCCGGGCTTTGATAGGGCTGTCCCTTCGGGACGGAGGATTGTCGTTCGCGCTTTGCCACGAGTGTTCGGGCGTCTGCCGCCGAACCTCCTTGTACTAAAGGGGAGGGTGAATTGGATTTTTCAAACACGTTCTGAAGGACTCGTTGCTTCCGCAATGTCCTGCGGCGTGTAATGCAACGCGAGCCAGACGGTCTCTTGCCGGGGATCGGTCCATTCGACCCGGTGCCGGCAATGAGCCGGAATGTTCACAAAGTCGCCGGGCTTCAGTGCGACTTCGCCAGCCTCGTTTTCAAATCGTAGACGGGCGGCTCCCGAAAGCAGGAGCACCCATTCGTCGCTTTCCTGGTCGTACCATGATCCCGCAGGCGTGGTCTGGCCCGTGGAAATAATCCGCTCGACGCGAAAACGGCCGCCGCACAGCAGTTCTTCGAAAATCTCCTCTTCAGCGATGCCCCTCGAATGGGGTCCGAAAAAATTCTGTATGAGCATGGCGTAAACCTCCATCGGTAATTAATTTTGTAGCGACCGGGCGAACCTCCGCGCTGGGAATCGCCGCGGAAATGGTTTAATCGGCACGCTTCGTGCGATCTGCATCTTCCGCAGGGTGGCCGCCAGATTGCCGGTGCCGAATTGTCGGTTTGATGATGATTTCTTGCCACGTCGCAAATTGCGACGTAGTTTTTCTGAAACACGCACGCAGTCCACAACACGAACTGCGGCGATTTCCGAACTGCAGTTGGATTGAACTCGCAGTCGGACTGAACACAAAGCCGGGGGGACATGACCGGGGGACGTTCTCCGTCATGGTGACCGGGCTGATGGCACTTTGATTCTTCGTGAAGGATGCAGGCAAATGAGTTGGCAGAAGTCGCTGTTCGTCGCGGTCATGACGTTGATTGTTCCTGAGCTCGCGTCGGGCCAGGAACCGGGATGGTCGGGTCAGGTGATCGCCTTCGGGCAGACCCGCCAGGAGATCCGGTCAACGGACATTCTCCACCGTCCCTATCGTCCGTTGCACTTCTACGGCAACACCGTCCGTCGCCGCTATTACCATGGCAGCGCGTTGCCCGGCGTTCGCATGCGGTGATGTTCGCGGCGATTCCGGGTTAGCGGAAACACGAACGCGGCGCGGCAGCCGGAATGTCTGTCGCGCCGCGTTTTTTTGCGCACTGTTTTTCTCTCACAGGGCCTTGGTCGCGGTGCTGCGCGGGCGGTGTCAGCATTCCTTGGTGATGCCGGGCAGCGGCGCCGGATAGATCCCATCCGGTCCCGCGAGCAGCGGCGCGGGTGTCTCGAGCGTCATGGCATCGACGTTCGAAACCAGTTCGACGTTGGAGTTCAGCGCCTGGTCCCACGTGATGTAGGCGCCTGTGTGCGCGGCCATGCGGCCCATCAGCGCCGCCACATCCGCTTCGGCCGCCCGCCGCGATTCATTGTGCGGCTTGTCCTGTCGGATCGCATCCAGCAGGACCTGCCACTCGGCGTGGTAGGGGTTCGGGTCGGGTTCACCGAATTGCCACACCAGATCGCTATCGGCCATGTTCTGGCTCTTGTAGATCCGGGTCTTGGGATCAGCGAGGCTGGTCATCAACACGGCGGCCCCCTTCGATCCGTGCGCGAAATCGGCGTAATCCTGCCAGCAGCCGTTCATGTGACGCGAAAATGCGAACAGCTTCGCGCCGTCGGCAAACGTGTACTCGACGCAGTAGTGGTCGAAGAGGTTGCCGGCTTCAGGGAAGCAGCGTCCGCCCATTGCCTGAGCGGAGACCGGCCAGGCGCCTTTGGTCCAGCAGGCCACGTCGACGTTGTGGCAGTGCCAGTCGATGAAGAAGCCGCCGGTCAGCCAGTTGAAGCTGAACGGGTGCTGGATCTGGAAGGCCAGTTCATTCGCACCGGCCGGCGGTTTCGGGCAGTACACGGGTCCGTGAACACGGTAGATCCGCATCATGTTCAGATCGCCGATCGCGCCGTCGTGGATGCGCTTCATCGTCTCGATGTAGCGCGGCTCGTGGCGGCGCTGCGTCCCGGCGACGACCGCGAGCTTCTTCTCGGCGGCCAGCTTGCCGGCGGCCATGACCATGTTGATGCCGGTCGGGCAGACGGCGACGGGCTTCTCCATGAACACATGCTTGCCGGCGGCGATCGCCGCGGCGAAGTGGATGGGACGGAACCCCGGCGGCGTGGCCAGGATCACCATGTCGACATCGGACAGACCGAGCACGGCCTTGTAGGC
>CAIPEB010000626.1 GCA_903863885.1 uncultured Planctomycetaceae bacterium
CAGCGAGAGAAACTGCATCTCCACCTGATGCCGTTCGGGGGTCTTGGTTCGGGCATCGCCGCGTTGCTCGTGATGTGATCTGCTCATGCACACAATTTAGCGCCAGGCCAAATTCGTGCAATCGCAAAAACTCACAGCCTCGAAGCGACGGCTCTATCAAAGCCCACGGGCAAGACGACGCGAGCATCGCGAGCGGAGACGCAGCCCTGGGTACACGAACTACATGTTCTTTCTCCCCTCGCCCCAAACTTGTTTTGGGGAGAGGGGTCGGGGGTGAGGGGCGGAAGTGCGGGAGTCGGATGCCGGATGCCAGTACGCGGTAGCCAGTAGGGGCGGTAAGCGGTAAGTGTGGTAGTGCAGCTCGACACCGTGGGTTGAAACCCACGTCTACCCTCAATCGTCGCTACCGCGACGAATCCTTCAAGCATCCGGCATCTGCCCACCGGCCTCCCCTCTTCGTTTCCCCTCTGCAATCAATCGGAGACCAGTTCCATGACCTTACCGATCTCGCGAAGGGGACGCTTGTGCGCAGCCAGGTCATCTTCGATTTCTTCCAGTCGGCGCATGGTTGCGCGGTCATAGAACCGCTCGCCGCACGATTGGCAGACGAGAACCTCAAGCGACACCAGCACAATATCGCTGTCGACAGGAATGCGCTCCTGCACGGCCGATTTGGCGATGCGGTCCCCGTGGCACAGCGTGCATCTCATCGTTTTCGCTCCCTGAATTTGTCCCAGGAGGCCACGTATTAACACGGATCAAACACGGATGAATTCTGCCTTCATCTGTGTTTCATCCGTGGCCTCCTCTTTTCGAACGCGACCGCCGAACACCACTCGTTTCTATTCATCTGCTCCAGGAATCCTTCTACTGGGGTCGCGTAGCCGTAGAAGAGCCAAGTCTGGTTCGCGGCTTGCACGCAAAACAAGCAGAGCCAGTACATCGGACCATCCTTGCAGCGGATCATTTTCATTCACAGAAAATCTCGGATTCCGTTGAGACGCGTCTGCACCTCATCCCACGCCGGAAACGGACCGAAGCACAGCACCCGGCATTGCGCCTCGAATTCGCTGCCAAGGACAGCCCGCAGGTCATCCGGCGGAAACAGCGCATCGCTTTTGGCGAACGTCATGTCCGGCGGTGGCACATAGCTCTTGGGAAAGTGCTGTGTGCTGATCAGGTCGTAGTCTGACTTGATTACCCCGTATTCGTCCGACTGGAGCATTGCCAGAACTTCCGGATTCTCGGCCAGGCAGAACAGGTCGTAGTAATGCCGTGCGTAGCCGCCAATCGGCTTACCCGCCTCTTTGAATGCCTCGACCTTGGCATGGAGGGCGAACATCTTCTCGACGAATGTCCGCCGGAAATGCAGCAGCCGCATCTCGAACGGCCCTTCATCCTCAGCCCCCAGGCTGACGCCGGTTTCCTGGAGGAACTGACCGACATAGGATTGGAGCCGGATGCGTTCGGTCGGCTCCCGACCGCTGGCCGTGCCCGCCTCGACGAACACGCGATTGCGAATGTCGCCCGTGCCCGCAAACCGCTGGAGATACTCGAAACGGTCGTTGCGACCGAAGCCGCCAATGGTCTGGCTTTCCTTCTCCACGAACGTCAGTGCGGGATGCCCTTCGATGGCTTGCCGCAGTTTCTTGAGTTCGCGGTCGATCGCCTTCTTGCCCAATGGCGGGTCGAAGCCCGTCGGGTCTACGAAGATGTCGATATCTTCGGAGAATCTTTGGATCAGGTTCCAGCCTTTCGACAGACTGGTGCCGCCTTTGAAGATGACCTTGCCAACAGCGGCCTGCTCGATGATCCGCAGGGCTTCTGTGACGTAGTAATCCTTCTCGATGATGGACTCGCGCAGACCGCGCGGGCGGAAGTGTTCCGCCGCGCGGATGATGGCCTGCTCAAAATCGGGATGCTCGAACAGCTTCATGGCTTACGCTCCTTCGCCTGCCATTCCTGGGCGTGCTCCAGAACGGCCAGAATCCCGAAATCAAATCGGGAGAGCGGATTCAGACTCTTCCGCAGCAGCGTGAGCCGGTGTTCCGTTTGGCCGAGTTGCTGGCCGATGGATCCGAGCATCGCCCTGACACGCGGTGGTTCCGACTCGGCCACCTTCAGGAGACGCTCAAACCGTCCTGGCTCGCGGAAGTATTCGAGCAGTTTGCCCACCGTTTCTTCCGGCGATAGTTCGCTCGCCTCCCCTCGCCTACGAAGGAAGTCGAGAAGGGCGGTATCGGTTTCCGAGAGTCCCCGCCAGGCTTCCGGCCTCCGCGTGTGGATGACTGTCTCTTTTCCGACGATCAACCGTGGCAGGCTGACGCCATCGGTTGCCACTTCCACCTGGGCCGGGTTCTGCGTGGTGAAGCCCAGCAAGTTGGCCGCAGCAACACCGGTCGGGAAAACGCCCCGCCGGCGAATTGGCAAGGCCCGGATTTGGGCGCGGTTAGGCTTGCTGTCCCCGAATGCCGTTGGCCGGGACCGGTAATACAGCCCTTTTCCCAAACGCTCGATCACGCCTTGCCGTGACAGACGTGACAGTGCCTGGGCCACTGCCGTAAACGGCATCCCGTCAAAATCGGTCATTCGCCAGACACGCTCTCCGCTGGCTTCGATCCGCCTGCGGACGGTTTCTGCCGTGTTGGCCATAGCCGATCCGGTCTTTTGCTGCTGGTTCCTCATGCTGGAATTGTCGCCCAGCCACAGCCGTAAGTCAAGTTTTTATGCAGTAAAACTTGACACGCGACTTGCCGGACGAGGGCAAAGCGCTGGAAAAAACAGAGCCATAACCCTCCTTCCAGCGAGCCGGATGCCACATGCCGGAACCCCAGGAGGCCACGGATGAACACGGATCACACACGGACAGATTTTGTCTTCATCTGTGTTTCATCCGTGCCCATCCGTGGCCTCCCCTCTTCCATACCCCTCATCCAACACCACCACCGGATGCACCACCCGGACCTCCAACCCGCACCTCTTCGCTCCCGCGATCAACTGCATGCGACACCCCGGACACCCCGACGCGACAACCTGTGCATCCGTACCGGCAACATTCTGCATCTTGCGGTCCATCACGCGACCCGATGTATCGGGGTGCGTAATCAACTGGCTGCCCGCAGAGCCGCAGCACCAGTTGGCCTCGGGCAACTCGACCAGTTCCACACCATCAACCATTTGGAGCAGCGACCGCGGCTCGCGCCAGATACCTTGTCCGCGGCGCAAGTGACACGGATCGTGATACGTTACCCGCATCGCGACGCTGCCCGCCGGCTTTTCCAACGGGATTTCCGTCAAATACTCGCTCACATCGCGGACCTTCTTGCTGAACGCCGCCGCGCGTTCCGCCCACTCC
>CAIPEB010000627.1 GCA_903863885.1 uncultured Planctomycetaceae bacterium
ACTTCCGTCATGTCGATTAAAAACTGTGCTCGTCCGAACGATTTCCCGACCAACTCCTGAGCCCTCTCTTTCAGGTACTCAGGCCACGACGGAAACTCATCCGCCCACAGTTCGTCGTCGCGGATCTCGACCAGATCACGCCCGATCTGTAGTCCGTTCTTCTGAATCTCCTCGGCCGCTTTGCGGATATCATTTTCCAGCGTCCGCAGTCGCTGCTTCCGATTCAGTGCAATGGCACTCATTGGTCAGCCCTTCCGTTTAAAAACTGAAAACTGGTGATTCACTTCACCCACCACGTCACCGCCGTCCTGCCGCTCGCCTCACAGCGTCGCGCCTCGCCACGCTTCACGACGCCACGCCGTTCCATTTCTGGCAGACGCCTCGCTGCGGCCCAGCGCGCACCTTTCCAGCCGAGCAACTCGCCGATCTCGGCTGACGTAGAACCTGGATGGCGCTTCACGCAGTCGAGAACTTCAGCCGCTTGCGCCGCGAGCCACGTCGATGAGTTGGCTTCACCAGCCGCAGTGTGTGACGTGACTGGATCGGACTGGCGTGCTCTGGCTGGTGCCGGTGCGTCGAACAGCGAGAGTTGTTTCGCCATCGCATCGCTTCCTTGCCTCCCCGCATCCATGCACAGCGTCCGCCGTGATGCCGAGAGGCGATTTTGGGCGACCGCCGCAGAGTGCGGCAGAAGCCGGTGGTGTTCACCGGCCATGAAAAAAAGCCGGTGTCGAGTCCCATGACCCAACATCGGCAGAATTTAGCAATTGCTAAAGTTTCAGTCAAGCAGACTTCGTAACATTTTCCTTGGTCGTTTCGGAGTGTGCGCGAATCAGTTCAGCCGGATCTGTGGACAGAGCGGTGGCGAACGACTCCAGCGAATCCAGTCCAGGCCTGCGGTGGCCGTTGAGAATCTGCGATACGTAACCTTCCGTCACGCCAAGGGTCTCGGCTAGCTTCGACTGGTTGATACGAAGCGTCACCATCCGATCGCGGACGTTCTGTACGAACACAGAGTAGATTCGGTTGCTCATCAGCATGCCTCCACTTTAGCAGTTGCTCAAGGTTTTGGCAAACCGTACAGTTCTGAGTGCCACCAAGTCGAACGGTGCGCTGCAACAGATGAGGAGGACGGGCGCCACCCAGGTGGAGATGCGGCAACCTGGCGCGGCACAGCGGTTTCTCGGGCATGAGACGCCTGGGTTGGCGTATCGGTACTATGTGGACTGGTCCCAGGTGACGCGGCCGGTGAAGCCGCCGAAGATCTGGTGACTTAGCGAGGACGACCAGGCGTACATCAAGGCGCAGATGAAGTAGCCTAAATGAACGCCTCGTGCGTGGTCGGTTGCCGGATCTTCTCCAGAACCACATTCTGCGGATGAAGCCGGCAGCACGGCGTGCAGTGTCGCTGCGGATTGATCGATCGCCGCACGTTCCTGGCACGGTCGGAATGCCACGCTTCGGAGAATCGCTGGTCTTTTAAATCTCCCAGACAGAACTCATTCCGCCCCTGACCGTGGCAGCAAATGTAAAGCCGGCAGTCGGCTCCAATCGTGGCCTGCAGGAACGAGCCGTGGCAGTTGCTGTACGTGCGACCGAACTCCGGTCTCCACATCGCATCGTACTTGTCAGCCGACAGCAGCACGCGGAAATCGTCCCTGGCCCAACGCTCACTCGCTTCCTGGTACGCGTCGAACATTCGATCGACCGTCGGTTTCGGCAGCGGCTTGCGCATGCCTCCACAACACGTCGGATCGGCCACGCCGTTGGTAATCGCCGGCCGGAACTGCAGATAGTCGAGTCCGTCGATCGTGGCTGCGAACCGGGCCGCCTCGTAGAAGTCGGATTCGTACACTGACCGCTCGTTGGTCAGGAACCCCACGCCGACCGTGGCACAAGGCAGGCTGTCACGCTTTCGCCAGAGAGCGGCCGCACACATCCGACGCAGATTTGCTATTACCTCGTGGAACTGGTCCGGAGATCCTCCGTGCGACCTGGCGAACGTCGCCTCGTCGTAGGCGTCAAGGGAAACACGGACCCAGCTGCACAGCGACAGGAACTCATCCGACGTGAGCCGTTGGCCGTTGGTGATGAGTGCCGCGTCCATCCCCAGATCGCGGCACAGCCGCATCAGACGCAGTACGCGATCGACGCCGTAGACGAGCGGCTCCCCGCCGCCGCTGAATGTGATCGCCTTCACGCCGCAGTCTGACAGTTGAGCCAAAAGCGACATCGCCAGCGGGCCTGGAATCGATTCTTTCGACTGGCTTCGCAGGTAGCTGAACGAACAGTCGGGGCAGTGGTGATTGCAGGCGTTGGTAAGGTCGAGTTCGACAGTCACCGGGAACGGCCAGCGTCCGTTCTGCCAGTCGGCCAGCCGATCGAGATGCCGAAACATCTTGTCTGCCCCGAACTGCGAAAGACTCTGTTCTATCGGATTCACTAGATCCTCCGGAACGCGGCACACTGGGTGCCTTCAGTCACGTAGTGCTCGATTGGCAGAAAGCCATGGCTGGTCACCACGGCGTCAAGCATCCGCTCTGAAAACAGCTGAATGTGCCCGGCACTGTAGAACGACTCGAACCGTGAGTGGCTGACATCGGTCAGCGGCGTTGGCGTCTGAATCACGAGCAGCCCCGTGTAAACCAGTGCGGCGTGGAACTCGTCCAGATGCTCGCGAAACTCCTCGACGTGCTCCAACTCCTCACATGACACGAGCACGTCAAACGGACGGTCCCAGAGCGACGCGCGAAATCGTTCGGCGATTGTGACGACTTCGGATCGCGAGTATGGATTCACGTCGAACCCATACGTCTCGAACTGTTCACGCTGCAGAGCCTCCATGCCCACGCCGTCGTAACAGCCGACGTCGAGCAGTCGCTTTCCAATGGCGTACTTCTTGGTGAGGTTGACGACGTTGGCAAACCCTTGGACGGCCAGTTCGTGTTCGGCCTCGCGGAACAGCGGATGGTTGTATAGCTCGGGACGGTAGCCAATTTCTGCGCTATCGGATCCGCACCCTACGCAGCGATGCCATGTAGTATGGCGTATCCACAGCGGCTGCGTGAAGCTACCACCGCACACTCGACAGTTCATGCTGACGCCTCCATTCATCCAGAGCCGGCTGCACTTTCTCGCGCCAGTAGCTCAGTTGGTACAGATCGTCCGTGCGGTCGTGGAACACGCAGGCCGTCTCGTCGGCCTTGAACATGTGGCCCGGCCATGACTCGGTGCCGAAGAACCGCTGATCGAGATAGCGCCAGTTCCTTTGAAACACGTCAACGTGCCGGAACCAATAGAACGTGCCGGAATAGTGCCAGGCGTTATTGCGATGTGTTTTGAACTGGCCGTACCGCTTGAAAGACCCCGCCATGGCCTTTGTCTTGAGCAGCTCGAGCACGATGTCGAAGCGATCGACCAGGGTCTCGTACATTGCATCGGTCCAGCGGAACAGCGTCGTGCCGGGATTGTCCGGTCCGATCTTGTGCTTAACGGCCTTCGAGTGACAGTTGAACGTCAGTTCGTTGGCGTTGAGCGATTCGAGCTTCTCCATCATCGGGACGAACGTGACGACCTCGCGCAGTTTCGGGTTGTTGCCAAACACAAGGAACTCGTCGGTGAAATCCCGCAGGTATTCCTTGACCGCGTCCGGTCGATCCGATTGAGCGTCGTGGACGATGGCCACGATCCGCTTTCCGTTGAACAGATCCGCACGCATCATCAGCTGGTCGCAGTTCCACTGCCAAGCGCCAGTTCCCTTAACCGGCCAGACGTGGAACATCAGGTTTCGCACCGTTCCGGCAGACAAATCAACCGTTTCGACGGGTGGTGCCTCGGACGGCATCCAGTGATTGAGCGTGGCGGCCCGTTGCTTGCATCCGCCGCAGGGTTGCACGATTCCGGCCGTGGCCGTCTTGATGGCTTTTGCCACCGTGTCACCGAGGCCGCGGCCGCGATCGCAGAATCCCTCCGGATCGAGAACCGGATTGGGCGGTGCCGTCGCGCCAATCTGTCCCTTCTCCCACGCGAGCCAGTAGGTTTTTCCGCACGTCGGCGAGTTGGTCGCGATGCCCTTGCACAACTCCCACTCCCGCTGCGTCTTCTCCATCTTGTGACGCTCGCAAAACCCTGGCGTTTCGCACGTGCAATGATGATTCATGGTCACTCCGTGATGCTCACGACAACGGTGACGTAGCCGAGGTGCCCTGGCGCGCAGCATGCTAAACCGGTCATCCGGGCGGTGAAGGCGAGCGAGAGCGGCTCGCAATACCCCGTGCCGATCGCCGTGGTCCCCGGCACGCAGCCACCAGCCTCGATCGACAATTGCCAGCCGCTTCCGGTGCACGATAGTCGCAGCGTCACCGGCTGGCCGCAGAACGCCGAGTTGCTCACGCCGACCCAGGCACGTTCGGAATCGCTGAACGTCAGATCGAGTTCCAGCGAACTGCAGCTGCAGGGCATGATCTCGCCCGTGATCGTCGCCGATGCGTGAATGACTCGCGGTATCAGGCCGATGCAGCATTCGTCAATAATCTTGTCGCACTCGTTGCACTTGTTGCAGTGGAACTCCATGTAGATCGCCGGCGACGGCAGGCGGTTGACGATCCAACTCCACGAGACATTGGGGCACGGATTCTCGATGCCGCCGCCCGCATCCCGAATCGGAACTGGAGCCGGCCACTGTGCGGGAGTGATGCCGATGTCGCCGGCGTCGATCAAGGCCAGTTCGCAGCAGTCGTAATTGTTCTGCAGTTGCAGCTTCGGCTCGCCGTCCACGCCGGTCGTGTAAGTCACACCCTCCAGGTACATCGGATATACCGTCGTGCGGCGATCCGCGGATCGAACGATCAGACATCCGCCCTGGCAGATGCAGGAGCATCCGCCGCAAAAATTCCGCAGCACGTCATCCTGCAGGATGATATTGCCTTCGGCATCCTTGCAGTCGATGCGGCGGTTGGAGATTGCCTCGTTTGCCGTGGCGGACAGCTCGACGATCACGCTCCCGACCGTCCACCTGGCCGGGTAGCCGTCGATGTAGAGCCACTCGCAGAAGTGGTTAGCCCGCTGCGTGGCGTCCACCAGGTGGCAGCCAGATTCCGGAACGGTTGTCTCGACGCTGTCCTCGGCATAATCCAGGCAGATGTAACACTGCTCGTCGATCACGCGGAAGCGAAACTTCAGGCTCAGCCACTCGCCGTTGAGCGGCACGGTTCCGCTGTAGAGCACCGGATCGCCGGGCACGTCCGTGCAATCGCGTTCAAACTGAACGGCTGCACTGCTCCCGGTCGCGGTGTCCTGGACCGACACACAAACCCAAGTTGGGACGCAGCCGCAGCAATAGGCCTGCTGCTCCTGGAAGACGGCGTCACGGCCAGGAAGCGACCGATCGAGCGGTTGTTGTCCACAGCCATCGCAGCAGCATCCCATCTCACGTCTCGCAGAATGGCACGTGGCAGCAGAGGTTCAACACCTCCCACTGCGGGATGAGATAATTCGCGTCGGGCTGGCAGAAGTTCACCTCCAGCGGCATCTGGTAGCGAGCCCAGCCGTGCGAGTCCATGATCTCTTCGAGCGGCCGATTGAAGTGGCATCCCTGCGGATCGCAGATCTCGATGTATCGGCCACCGAGGAACGAATCGGGGATCGAGCCACAGCCGGGCGGCTTCGACAGCACGTACCCGATCGCGGTCCGCGTGGCTGCCGTGTAAGCCTGCACGATAAATCGGACCGTGTTGCAGTCGACCGCCACTCCCGATCCGCCGAGCAGTACGGCACAGGTCTTCTCGCCCGTGCCGGAGGGCTTGTAGAGGATACGAACCGTCCCCGTCCCCGTGGAGTGCAGCACCGGATCGCCGGAGGCAACCTCGGCATAGCCGTGATCCTCGTCCGACACGTTGATCAAGGCGATGCAGACGCCGCTGACCTGGCATCTGTCGATCGCATCGATCGGCATGTCCTGCAGGGCGATCCCGAACGGACGCACGGAGTTGGGTACGTCACCCTCGAACCACAGCGAACCACGCACTAGGTCTGTCAGCAGGAAGCCGGAGATTTCTAGCACCTCGCCCATGCGGATGGCCGACCCGGACGAGTTGCGAATCTTGACGATGTCGGTGGAAACCTGGCTTCCTGCCGATCCGCCACCGGATCCAAGACGCCGCATCGCGAAGTCGTTCGCACTGTCGATGATGTTGTTCCAGAGCGTGGCACTGCGCGGAATGCCTTGCCCGGATGTCACCTTGTCAGCCATCAGCTGATCCCCAGTGCGAGCGACAAATCGAGTTCCTCATACATCCGTTCGACGTACACGAACTGCGGCTGCTTCACCGGGTAGGTCGTTCCGCCGGCGTCGTCGGTGTTGTCCTGGTATTTGATCCATGCCAGGTCGTGGCCGCGTTTGACGACGCTGGCGATTTCACCGATGGTCAGGCTGGCCGCATTGGCCGAGCAGGCGAACTGATACTGCACCTCGGTTTCCGCGTCGGTCCCCTCGGATCCGGAGCAGCCAAGGAACAGAACCTCGCCCGGCTCGAACGTGAGAAACGTCGTCGAGTTGATGGTCCCCGTGATGTTCGCCAAATACTTGATTCGCGCAAGCGAGATGACCGCCGCCGGGTGCTTGTAGTGGCAGGTCAATTTGAGTGCTGGGATCACGATGTCCGCACCCGCCACATCTTCGCCGTTGACGCCGATCAGATTTTTGTAGTCCGGAGCGGTCTCGCCGTATTTCGAGTATTTGCCGAGCGTCGACTTCGACGATGTGACATGGATGGTCCCGCCCGTCGTGTCGAACGTCAGTCGGTAACTGCCTGTCTCCCGCTTGGCGGTTGCGTACGGAACTGTGACTTTCCAGACTTCGAACCCGAGCGGATCTACCTGAATGTCCTGCCGGTAGAGCGTTCCGTAGACCGTCGAGACCACCGAGGATGTAGCGGCAGTCGCGTATGCGAGCACGTAAGCAGCATCGTTCGACCCGGCAGCCGTGAACACCAGCGTCTGGCTGATCGGATTGGCCGACGTCTTTCGAGATTCGCGGGATTCGGTGAATCGGAACGTCATGGAGTGAGTGCCAGCATGGTGTTGAGTGCTACAACGGCCGACGTTGTGGCTTGTGCGGTTTCAAGCTGTTTCTGCTGCAGTGCCTTCTGGGCTTCGTTGGTCTTGAGCAGGCGATCCATCACACCGCCGCCGGCACCGAGTGCGGAAAGTGCGGCAGCAGAGAATGAGGCCGCGACAGAGCCTTTGCCGGCCAGTTGCTCACCGGGCCCCTTTAGTCCAGTCCCTTCGCCACCGGCTGATGCAGCAGTTGCCGCGTCAGCCGCTTGCTTGCGAAGTCTGTCAAGTTCTTCCTTGGCTGCCCGTGTCTCCGGAGATTCGCCGCCAGCGCCAGCGGACGCCCAGGTATTAAGTGCGTCCTGCCGTTCCTTCTCAGCGGCAGCCAAGCTGGCGGCACGATCCTTCTCGCCTTTGGCCAGGCGATCGCCGCGGGCCTGGTCGCGGGCGGCTTTGTCCTTGTCCAGCTGGTCGGCGTACTTCTTGTTTTCGTCGTCGACGATCTTCTGAGCGCCTTTGATATCCGTCGCCTCGCTGATCATCCCGAGTGCCAATAACACCTTCTCGACCTTGCCATACAGCCAGAGCATCTGCTTGGCGATCCAGCTGATTACGGTTCCCCAGGTCTGGCGAATGGAGACAATCACGCCGTCGAAGATGCTGGCCATGCCTCCCCAGACCTGATCCCACAGAGCGGATATCGGATTGACTGTTTGGACAAACATCAGCTTGATGTAGGACCAGGCAATGGCGCCAGCTGCCTTGAGTGAATCGAATCCGGATAGCAATGCGTCCTTGGCCGCATAGAACGCGACCTTGACTCCAGCCCACGCAATATTGGCCGCGAGCGTCATATCGCCAGCGGCAAACGCATCGCTGATCCCGCCGACAACGTCTTTGACGAACCCAATCAGAGATCCAAATTGACCCATCAGGAATGACGTTGCCTGCTTGCCGGTTTCCGTGAACCGGGCGAACGCGTAGACGGCGGCGCCCACGCCTACGATGAGCAGTCCGAGCGGTGAAA
Source organism: uncultured Planctomycetaceae bacterium (assembly GCA_903863885.1). Classification (GTDB taxonomy): domain Bacteria; phylum Planctomycetota; class Planctomycetia; order Pirellulales; family Pirellulaceae; genus CAIPEB01. The sequence goes on from CAIPEB010000627.1 coordinate 8,081, forward strand.
TAATGAACCCGATCACCGCGCCCACAGCACCGATCGCTGTCGCCAGTCCACTCAACGCGAATCCGATTGCCGTGATCGCCCCACCAAGTCCGACTAATACCGCGCCCGCCAGTGCGATCCCGGCAGCCACTGCTGCCACGGTGACCACCAGTTGCCGGTTGTTTTTGATCCAGGCGACGGCGGATGCGACCACGTTGGTGATGATGTCGGCCAGCTTTGTGACATACGGAGCGAGTGCCGCTCCTATCTGCATTGCCACGCCTTTCATGGATCCGGTCACTTTGTCCATCGCATCGCCGAGAGCGTCGGCCGCGTTAGCGTCCTCCGTGGACATCACCAGCCCGAGACGCTCCGCTTCCGCGCGAAACTCAGCCAGACCGGCCGCACCACCGGAAAGCATCGGTATCAATGCGGCACCGGACTTTCCGAACGTGTCAATCGCGAACCTGGTGCGTTCTGCAGGATCCGTAATGGCAGCCATGCGGTTGGCCACAGCGTCGAGCTGCTCGATGCCCATTCCATTCTGCTGCATCTTGCGTAGAGCTTTCTCAACGTCCTCCATAGATGCTCCGGTCATCCCGGCGGCGTACCCAAGACCGGAGAGCGTTTCTGCGGACGCTCCAGTGCGCGCGGACATATCGGCCAGTTGCGAGCCTGCATCGGCAAAGCTCTTGACCATGGCCCCCATGGGTGTCAGCACGGCACCGCCGGCGGCCATTAGCCCGGCACCCATCGTCGCCACGGATGCACCCCACGCCTTCAGTTGTTTCGATGCCGACTGCAGGCCTTTAACAAGCGACGAATCTTTAACGTACAGCTCAACAAATGCCTTTCCTGCCTGGATGTCGCCCTTGCCTGCCATACATCACCCCATTCGCCCGGACTCAACGAGAGCCTTCATCGCGACCGGATCGTACGGCACGGTTTCCTCGGATCCACGCGATATGCACTTCAGGTTTCCAGTCCAAAGAAAGAGCTCAATCTGTTGTCTGGATGCCGACGCACCACACAGCACGGCCTGGGCCACGACCAGTGACCGTTTGCCAAAGGCCATCAGTTGGAGTTCGCGCCAGGTGAATCCTCTTGGATCGCATCCAGCGACTCCTGCAAGCGTCCAAATTGTTTCGAGAACTCGCTCTCCAAACGGCCTTCGATCGTCGTCATCACCTTCGTCTTGTCGATCTTCGCCACCCGATTCGTCAGCATCCTCGTCGCCGCCGCCACCAGCTTCATCTGCGTCTCCACCGCCATGGCGGCATCGTCCCGGTGGAGGCAGCGGAAAAAATCCGTCCACTCCCCGACGAATGCAATCTGAGCCTTAATGATGTTTTCCGCAGTCAACGACTCGCCAAATTGCACCGGGCCGATTCCGGCAGCCTCAAGCTGCGGTTCGCACAATAGCCAGAGCAACTCGTAGAACTCGGCCGGATCCGTGGTCAGCACCACTTGCAGCGGCGTTCCGTTGATGTCCTTCACCGGGTCGAGCAGGTCGAAGCGCGGATCGCGCTTCCGTACGCGAACCACGTTTCCAATCGTCAATTCAATCGTCCACAGTCGCCCGGTTTTGTCGCTGAACTGTCTCACAGACTTAGTACCCCGTTACGTCATCACGGTGTCGCGTCGGCAACTCCGCAGATTTTCAGCGTTGCCGTGTTCGCCGTGTCGTTGTGACTCGCCTTCGTGGTCGCGATCGGATTCCCGGTGAACACGTTGGACGCACCGCCGGTGATGTCGTAGACAACCGGGGCATTCGCGGTCAGATCGATTTCCTCGATCGTCGCGGGCCCGGAATCCTGCATGTCAACGTGGCCCTTGGACGTCGACGACTGGCTCGCGTATTCCAGCGAGATGCCAATAATACTGACGTTGTCGCCGTCGATCGCCGTGTTGATCGAAACCTGCTTGCAGACGACGACGCCCGTCGTGGCTGACGCCGGGAAGTCATCGCCGGCCCCACCATCCAGGCTCAACGCGTTTGTGGAAATCGTTCCGTCGACGCCGTAACGCATTCCGCCAGACCAGTAGACATCGAACTTCCCGTCGGTCTGGCCATGGCCGCCAGCGAGGTTGCAGGCAGCGGTATTCGCGTCGGTTTTCACCCAGTCGGTGACAGCCTGAGCGACGGGGAGCGTCTCTTCCCATCCAAGGGCAGCACTGCCGGATCTCGGCACGCTTTTCTGAATCGAGATGCCAGCAGCAGCCAGCGTGATTCCGTATTGTGCAGTGGGCACTTCCTATCTCCTTGTTTCAATTTGCCGAGTGATTTTGGAATACGGCCAGCCAGGTCGATGTCAGGCCGGCATCAATTCCAGACCGGAACGCGGCCGTTCTTGTCGGTCGGTGTGCAGGTCACCTTGATACGTTGGGCATCACGCAATGGCTGGGACTCGTCGATGCCAACGATGAAATCAGCGTCGACGCCCCAACCACTGGCGGAATCGCGAGTGCGAAAGGCGATCGCTGTCCCAGCTGCCGCAGCCGTGCGGAATGCCGCGATAAACGCATCCGTCGACTGGTTGTTGACCTCGAACTCGAGCGAGAACTTGATGCCGGCCACATCCGACAGGTCGACGATCGAGTTTCTGTCCGAGACGTCGACCTCGGTCGGTTCCAGCTTGTACGACACGTCGCGGGCGATCTTCAGTTCAGTCGCCGCAGTCGAGCCGGCCGCGCCCCAATAAAGTCGACCATCAAAGCCCATTCTCTTGGCCATGTTTTTCCATCTCCTATTTCAGGATTTCACGTTTGGCATAAAATGAAGCGAGCCGGAAACGATGCTGAAACATCGCCCGGCTCTGACCACAAGCAACTCTTTCACGGAGAGTCACGTCATGGCTGAGACCAATTCTACCAAGTGCCCGACTCGCATCGCAGACCTGTCTGGAACCAGATTCGGACGTCTGGTTGTTGTTGCGTTTTCCCATCAAACTGCCGTTCGGCCTCGTCGCGCTTTTTGGCTGTGCGTGTGCGATTGCGGCGGTTCTGGCGTCTTTAGCGGTCCAGAACTGAAGCGTGGAAATACCAGAAGTTGCGGATGCCTGAAGCGAGATCGTTTTGCAGGTGAATGCAATCCAAAATGGAACGGCGGTCGAAAGCCTCATTCCCGTGGGTACGTCATGATTCGGTTGAACAATACCTACGTGTTGGAGCACCGCCATGTTATGGAGATGCACCTCGGCAGAGCACTTGCCGACGACGAGGTAGTTCACCACAAAAATGGAGATAAGAGCGACAATCGCCTGGAAAATCTGGAGATACTGACGCCATCCGAACATATGTCGCTGCATGCGACTCTTACCCGCTGGTCGAGGCGGCATCTGTGTTGCATTCAGTGCGGTACAACATCTATCAAGCATCACAGTCGTGGCCTTTGCTCTTGCTGCTATTACCGAGAACGAGATCACCGCCGTAAATTGTGATTATGGTCCTATCGATCCCTCAAATTCCCCAGCGAACCCCGGTAATTCTTTCTCGAGTGCCGGCCCCATGAACGGACGGGCCGGATAGTTCTGCCCTCGGAAACTCCCACCGAACTCGTGAGCGGCTCCAGCGTCACCGGCACGGCTTGCCATCGGTCCGACAACGGCACCGGTCGCGTCGGCGTAATAGCTGATCGCTCGCGGCAGTTTCCGCTTTCGCGTGTGCGGTGGTTCTCCCGGCTTGGCTGGCGACGCGGACGTCTTGATCGACCTGATTGCCACGCCACCGATCCGGTAAGCGGCCCTCGCGAACGCACGCTTGGCGGCCTTGTCCGCGGCCTCGCGGATCTTCCGCATGTCGTTCACGATCTTGGTTACAGCCGCGCCAAACATGCTCACGTCACCTCACTCGTCCACGTCGACCAGGTACGTTGCCCGGAAGACGCCTGTGTATTGGTGGTTCTGCCGCAAATGGGCGGGAATCCAGAGGTATCGGATCTCCGATCCCTGCCATACGGCATCCGCGTAGGTCCCGCTAAATCTCCGGTTGGCTGAGTTCGCGAGGTACTCGTTCATCTCCTCCAGCAGCTCAATCAACGCGGCGATCGCCGTCTGGCTTACGACTCCGCCCGTGCCGGCGTCCGCGGCGGCGAACTTCTTCCGGAGCCCCACGTCGATGCCGAACGTGTAGCGCGCGGATCCACGGTCTTCGCTCTCAAACTGTGCGGCTGCCGGGACAACGTCGCACCGCAGGGACGTCAGCCCCTCCAGCAGCATCTCCGTTTCGTAGTTCAGGGCCGGCGTCACAGCCAGGCTGAACGATCCGGCCGCCAGTGCGGCACGAACTCCGTCAGCGACCGTGTGCATCAGGCTGGACATCACTCAGTTCCCGCTAATTTCGTGTGCACGAGCCACTGCGGTTTCCGTGTGCCGGCCCACTCGTAGCACGGCCTGCGTCCGAGCGGCACAACCTCGAACACGTGCACAACACCGCCGATTGTTTCCTTGATTCGGTCGCCGATCCGTGGCGTTACCGCCGCTCCACTGATGACGTAATCGGCGACGTCGATCACGTAGTCGCGAAGGTTCGCCGTCGTCTCAAAACCATCAACGTCGAAAAGCTCGTAATCCCGCTGGACGGTCTCGGCGACAATGCCGGTCGTCGACGCCACCCCGCGATGCAGAGACACTGTGTCGCCGAATGCCTCGGCGAACAGTTCGTCAGCAATCGCGAAGTCAACGTCAAAAACACCCATTCAGCACCTACTTGAGATCAGGCCGCCAGGGCTGCGGACACCCTGGCGGCTCCGGGGCGTAACGAGGACGCCTTGAAAACTCCCGATCAGGCCTCGACGTCGGCCGTCAGACGGACTTCCAGCTTTTGGAGCAGCACGTCGAACAGCGAGTCATTCGCCGATTTCTCGACGTGGAACAACGCCTTGAGCGGACCGGTTCCGGCACCCAGCGTGAACACCGTGGCGGGAAGCACATTCACGCCGTTGATGTAGACCTGAATGTCCGCCGGAGTCCTGCCGTCGATCTGAATGTGGAACGGAGTTCCCGCCGCCCAATCAGCCGTCGTGTCGGTGGCGTTCACCTCGGTCGTTCCGTCGTCTGATTCCGCCAGGATGTTCGTGCTTCCGTTTGAGTCCAGATGCACGAAGACGGATTCTGTGATCGCGTCGGCATCGCTGGCGTGTGTCGCGTTTGCCACGCCGACATTGACATCGACAACATCGGCATCGGCCGCCGTCAGCACATTCACGACCGCTTCCAGGATCCAGTTGCTTGCGATCGCAAACGACTGGATGGACAACAGGTCCTCTTTCTGTGCTTCGGCAGTCGCGGAAAATCCCGCGTAATACCCGCCGCCCTGCATCCCGCCGCGAGGAAATCCGGCCGTGTAAACACGGGCGTTGGCGAACGCGGATTTTTGCAGCGTGATGTACGCCGAATCCCTCGGTGCGTTCAATTCGACGAGCATGGTCGTCGCAGCGCTCGCCGCGTCACCGATGGCACGACCGACGTAGAAATCCTTGTCGGTCGTGTAGACCGGGATCGTCGCCGAGTTGGCCGAGTGATCCCACATCACTTCGCCGCCGTCCAGAATCACGATACTCGCCGTCTTGGCAATCGTGACCTGTCCCGCAGTGATTAACGCGGCACGATCGCCGCTTGCCGCACCGGTCAGACCGGCGACAAACGCAGCCCGGCCGTCGGCCAGCTGCAGAACCTGCCCGGACGACAGAGCGGCCGGCGCCGTGATGTCCACTGCGTGAGCAGCGGCATCTTTCGTAAGGGTGGCTTCCGCCATGGTATGAATCTCCGTTTTCGTTTGTTGGTGCAATCAATCCCACGTCCGGCCGAGCGATTCGGACCGCTGAGTGGCCGGTCCTCAGCGGTCACGATCGTCCGTGGATCAACCGGTGCCTGCTGACTTGTGCAGTCCGCGGTAATCGAGAGCCTTGGCGCCGATGTCCATGTTGATGTC
>CAIPEB010000628.1 GCA_903863885.1 uncultured Planctomycetaceae bacterium
CAACCACGATTCTCCGACCTCTTGCTACCACAGCATTTTTTTCGCCCCCGGCTCCCTTCACCCCCGCTGAGGGACGTCGGGGGCGAAAAATAATGCGGCCCATTTCGCTACAGCGTTACCCACGAATTCTGCGGAAGAGCCTGAAAAACAAGGATCGACTGCCGATTGGAGTACATGGTTCGAAACCCGGGGTCGTGGGTTCGAATCCCACCGGCGCGACTTGCTATGCAGCGCGCCGTAGCTCAGTGGATAGAGCACGTTAAGCCTCTGATCAACACTTCGTCGGTCCCCTTTTGGAAAGTTACCATGGCCAACAAGGCACTGTTTTCGAGCCTGAAGAGTCTGTTGCCGTGGGCCGATGCGCGCAATGAAAATGGCGGACGAGCCATGGCCGAAGAACTATCCGTAATTCGCCCGTATCGCATCCATTCAAATGTCGGCATTCCAGTCCGATCCACCCAACCGCGCGACCAAACACGGCCAACGATGGCGACCATGCGGAGTAGATCCTCGCGCACTTTATCCGCGCCCAATTCCACGTCAGTAATCTCCCCCACGTCCTCCAACTCACGACATCGGTCCGGGAGTTGGCCGGCCTTGTCTGTGACAACATCCACCAATTCGGTGAAGACGACGGCGAACGACAACGAGTCGCCGACGCCTGGCGCGATTTGGTTGGCTACATCGAAGCGGTGGTCTGATCGAAGAAGACCTGTTCAATTTCGTTATTGACCACCTGCCGCCACCGCGTGCATCTCGCACACGAACGTTTAGGGCACGACCTGCCAGCTAAGCGGCCAGCAGGGCTCAATCGTGGATGGGAGAAGAGAGCGGATGTGTCGCAGTTGCGGCGATCGACGCAACTCACCGTGACCAGGCTATGGCTACTTGGTGGTAGAAGGAGATAATGACCATGGCCTCCGGAATCAGCGCGAAGTTTCTGCGAGTTCCGTATGATTGAACTAAGACCGTTGTTCGAGCTGGAAGCAAATGTGGATCCGCCGCAGACGATCGAAGGTCCGTTGGGCAAACGGCTGTTCATTCCAGTGACGGGAGGGACGGTTTGCGGAGATCGGATAGCGGGAATCCTGCAACCCGGCGGTTCAGATTTCCAGCTCATCCGTGCGGACGGTGTGGCGGAACTCGACGTCCGCGTGACGATACTCACGGATGATGGCGTCACCATTCAACTGAAAGGACATGGGATTCGCCACACCTCTCCGCAGGTGTTCGCGCGAATCATATCTGGCGAAGAAGTGGACCCGTCCGAATACTACTTCCGGGAGGCGTTGTATTTCGAAGCGCCCACCGGCAAGTACGATTGGTTGAACAGGATCATCGCGATTGCGAAAGGCGGTCGCCGGAAGTCGCGTGTCTTTATCGACGCGTACGAAGTTCTTTAGCAGAAGGCACAGAATCGACGGGCAGGTGCGGGCTCCGACACCCCAACAAAAAAGGGGCACGCAGGCGGAGGACCCATCCTGCGCACCCCCGACAACGGGAGTCGCTCTCCCATGTCGCAGTTACCCCACCTGTGAAAACTCGCGCATGATCTCGACGTCGTGCTCGGCCGCCCACTCTTGGATAACTTGCCGCTGCTGGCCGACCGAGAACACAAACGGGTCCTCGATCGATTGAAAGTAGTAGGCCACGGCTCGGATGCGCGGAGACTCCTCAGCCACTCTTGGAAATGTCTCGCGTGTCGTCGTCTGTCTCCCGCAATCTGTGTCTCCGGGCGCGGCGTGCGCCCGACACACGACAGTTACCGGCTCAGGGGAGCAGGCATCAAGCGCTGAGGGGGAGGGAAACGAGCGAAGTCTTGTCTCCAACGAAAAGGAACGGTACGCGGGCGGAGGTGTTTCGCTTGCAAGAGCATTTCAACGCAGGATACGATACAGACCGATGTGGTCCCGCTCGGTTCATGTCACGGCGTTCTCGAGGAGGATTTCTCTGCCCATGCCGTCAGCTCGAGTCATACTCCACGTCGTGTCCGGCCCGTTAAACGGCAAGAAGTTCACGTACGACTCGCACGATACGTTCGTGTTCGGGCGAGATGCGGATTGTCAGGCATCCGTACCCGGAGACCGTTCGGTCTCACGGCACCATTTTGCGTTGGAGATTCTTCCCCCGGCGATCCGTCTTCGCGATCTGGGAAGCCTTAACGGTACGCTTGTGAACGGTGTAAAGGTCGGAGGGCGAGATGCGGTCGAGGAAAACGCATCGGAGCAACGCCGCAGGCCAGCTCTGCACAACGTGAGAGATGGAGACTGTATCGCTGTCGGCCGCACGACAATTCGAGTCCAAGTCGTTTCGGCAACTCTTTGCCGCGAGTGCGGAACCGAATGTGAGGGATCAGAGAATGTGTGCCAAGCATGCCGGAAGCAAGCGGACTCGACAGGCATTTGGGTGCCCGCGTCGCCGTTCGTCTGCTGCGTCCAGTGCAACGAGAATGTGACTCGCGAGGCAGGCTTCGGGGCAATCGAAAACTACGTCTGCCAGCGATGTCGACAAAAGGTGAAGCGAAGCTCTCGGGACATGCGCAGTCTGGTACAGGAGCAATCGCATCATGAGACCCCCAACGGCGACAACAAGCAGCTGGCGTGCTATGTCCTCGAGAAGATCTTGGGGCGGGGCGGCATGGGAGTGGTGTATCGCGGCCGTGACGAAAGAGATCCGAGAAAGGCAGTTGCCATCAAGGTGATTCTGACGGACGCAGCAACCGATGACAAAGCTGCCAAGCGAGTTCTGCGAGAAATTGGTATCGGTTTAGATCTGGCCCATGAGCGAATTGTCCAGGTTTTGGCACACGGATCGGTTGGCAACCTGTTTTATGTGGTCATGGAGTTGTGCGATGCCGGCAGCCTCGATCGACTGCTGCAAAGATATGGCGGCAAGCTTCCACTCGACAAATCGATTCGCTTGATGGAAATGTGCCTGGAGGGAATGGAGTACGCGCATCGACGGAACCTGGTGCACCGAGATATCAAGCCGGCAAACATTCTTTTGTGCAAGGGACCGAACGGCAAGTTACACCCGAAGATCTGCGATTTCGGGCTGGCCAAGACGCTGGAGCTTGCGGGACTCTCTGGCATGACCGCAACGGGCACGTTCGGGGGCAGTTGGCACTACATGCCGCGCGAGCAGATGACGACTTTCAAGTTTGTCGGTCCGGTGAGTGATGTGTGGAGCATCGGAGCAACGTTCTACCAAGTCCTAACGGGAGCGTATGCTCGCGAGTTCCCGCCTCAGAAAGACCCCGTCCAAGTCGTCCTGCGGGATAGGCCGATTCCGATTCGCAGACGCGACGCAACCATTCCCAAGAAATTGGCGAGCATTATCGATCGAGCCCTCGCGGATGATCCTGCGGATCGATTTGCCGATGCGGGAGCCATGCGCACGGAACTAGCGGAGATCCTGTGAACTGCTGGATGCTGCGATGACAAGACGTGTAACAATGCGAGAACGAGTCCTCGAATCACGCGACCTCGCTGTCGACAAATGACTCTTCCCGATCACCCAAATCGTTCATCGATTGAAGTAACGTGTCCGCAGGGCCACAGTTTTCGCGTGAAGGGCAAATACGCGGGGCAGCGTGGAATCTGTCCGGTGTGCCGCTCGTCGGTCGAAGTCCCGGGCATACCGGGAACCTTGGGTGGCGGCGACGCGGGCGAAATGACGGCGGGGGGCTCGGCTGACAAGCCGGCCTCAGGCGTGGGCGAGGTCCAAAAGAAGCTGGGCCGGTTCGAGATTCAAGGGGTGCTGGGCGAGGGCGCGTTCGGCAAGGTATACAAAGCGCGCGACCCGCAGTTGGACCGGCAGGTTGCCATCAAGGTCCCACGATTAGGCGTGCTCGGCACGCACGCAGACGCCCAGCGGTTCCTGCGCGAGGCGCGGGCGGCGGCCAATCTGCGGCATCCGCACATCGTGCCTATCTATGATGCGGGCGAGGTGGAAGGCACGTACTACATCGCCAGCGCGTTTATCGAAGGTCAGACGCTGCGCGCCTGGATGCGCGAGGCGGGGAAACTCGATCCCGAGAAAGCTGCCCTGTTGATTGAGCCGCTGGCGCTGGCTCTGCACTACGCGCACGAACAGGGCGTCGTACATCGAGATATCAAGCCCGACAACGTGCTGCTGGACCGGGAACGAGTGCCCCATATCGCGGACTTCGGCCTGGCGCGGCGCGAGGACGGCGCAGCGCTGCGTACGCAGGAGGGGGTGCGGATGGGCACGCCGGCGTACATGAGTCCGGAGCAGCACGAAGGGCGCAGCCACGAGGCGGACGCGAGAAGCGATCTATGGGCCTTGGGCGTCCTCCTCTACGAGTTGCTCACGGGCGAGCGTCCGTTTCAAGGCGATCAGGTGCGGATCGCGTATGCCGTGATGAAGTTGGCTCCCACACCGCCGCGGCGACTCGAACCACGTATCTCGGCGGATATCGAGACGATCTGCCTGAAGTGCCTGGCAAAAGAGCCGGACGGACGTTACGCGAATTGCCGGGAACTGGCCGAAGACCTGCAGAGATGGCGGCAGGACGAACCGATTCACGCGCGCCGCGTGGGGAGGCTGGAACAGGCCTGGAAGTGGGCGCGGCGCCAGCCCGTGCTCGCCAGCCTTGCCGCCGCCGTCACCCTCCTCGCTGTCGTCTCCACGGCATCGGCGGTCGGTATCTATTTTGCGCGACGCGAAACTTCCAGGGCGCTGCAGAACGAACAAGAGCAACGCCAGGTTGCCCTGGATCAACGAAAGCTCGCGGAGCACCAGACCGGTCTTGCCGAACGGAACGAGCGAGTCGCCATCCAGAACCAGAAGAAGGCGGAAGAGCAGAAGCAACTGGCCGGTATACACACCGAGCGAGCGAGGAATGCGCTGGCAAAGCTGAAGTCAGAAGAGGCTGCTCGGAAACAGGCCGAAGCCGCGCGTGAGCGTGAGACGGCTGAACAAGCCGAACTTGCGAAACAACTCAAGCAAAGCGAAACCAAAGCGGCCGAAACCGCATCGGGCTTGGCCACGGCGGAGGCGGCGGCCAAGATGGCTGCAGCAAACGCTGCAAAAGCCGCTGAAGACCTGACGTGGCAGCAGTACACCCAGAATCTGCAGGCCGCGGACAGATTGCTGACGCAGAGTCAATGGGAAGAAGCGGCTCGAATTCTGCATACCTGCCCCGAGAAGCACCGGGCCTGGGAATGGAAGCTGTTGTCGTCGCTGGCAGCTATGCGGCGAGCGCTACCGCCGCCTCAGAAAATTTCCGCGCAGGCGACTGACGAAATTGTGACTTTCGGCAGCATCTACTCAGGGACCGCCGAAGACTGTGTCGTTATGAATGTCAAGAAACTCCAGCCGGGATCCGGCCCATCGAATGTTGGCATCGCATTGTGGCGATTAGACTCAACTCCAACTCTCCGTTTTTCCCTGCCAAACCCCCAGTTCGTATATGACGGGTGGGCGGAGTCAATCGCGACTAATGGACGCTTTGTGTTTTGCAGTCGTTATGCCCTCGACATCAATACGGGGACTTCGACCACCGTAGACGGTAAGCACTACCGTAATGGGGAGTTCAGTCCCGACGGGAATTGGCTGATGGTATCAGGAGGCTTTATCTTTCGTCTTGGCACAAGAGACTGGCATGATCGAGTCGCTCTCCTTTCGATACCGGAATTGGAAGCAAGTAAATTCAATTCAACTGACACTGAATCGAGAAGCACGTTACCGCCTTGCCCTTGGACTTTCACGCCAAGAAGTCAGTTGGCAAAAATCCGCTTCGATGAAAACTCTAATAATATCGTGCTTCATCGCTGGCCAGTTGAGTCGCTGTTGGGGCGCGTCGGTCCGCCCCAAGAAGTGATTGCCCCGGTTCTGTTTGAAACAGATGTCGATATCCGTTCGTTCCTAAGAAAGGAACGAACTCTTCCGCGTCGTCACTTCTCACTTCTTTTCTCGCAAGATGAATCGGTGGTGGTCTGGGGGGCCCTGGTGTGTGACATTCTTACGGCATCCGTGCTTTCAGTGAGCGATCGGGAATTTGTCGCTATCAGCCCCGACGGACGACGCGGAATACGAGTCGCCGATAACAACCGTCCAGCCTACCAAACACGATCGACTGTTTCGACTGACATCATTCTATGCGATACAGCTACGTTCAAAGACATTCCTTACCTTCAGAGTATTTCCTGGAAGACGCCAGTGGCGACAACTTTCTATATAAACAGCTCATGGACAACCGTTGTTCGCCGAGTGAAAGTGAGTCGCGGAAGTAACCAATCGGAGGAATTGCTGTATTGGAAGCTTCCCGACGTCACCAAGTCTCGCGAGGAGGCTCCCAAAGTGAATTAGCTTGAGCCCCGAGGCTTGTGAAAGGCGAAGCACAATGAACGAACCTACGCCGGGATCGCCAATTGAAGTGACATGTCCGCAGGGCCACAGTTTTTGCGTGAAGGTCAAGTACGCGGGACGGCGTGGAGTCTGTCCGGTGTGCCGCTCGTCGGTCGAAGTCCCGGGCATATCGGGAACCGTGGGTGGCGGTGACGCGGACGAGATGACGGCGGGGGGCTCGGCTGACAAGCCGGCCACAGGCGTGGGCGAGGTCCAAAAGAAGCTGGGCCGGTTCGAGATTCAAGGGGTGCTGGGCGAGGGCGCGTTCGGCAAGGTATACAAAGCGCGCGACCCGCAGTTGGACCGGCAGATTGCCATCAAGGTTCCGCGACTGGGTGTACTCGGCACTCGCGCGGATGCCCAGCGGTTCCTGCGCGAGGCGCGGGCGGCGGCTAATCTGCGGCATCCGCACATCGTGCCTATCTATGATGCGGGCGAGGTGGAAGGCACGTACTACATCGCCAGCGCGTTTATCGAAGGCCAAACGCTGCGTGCCCGCATGCGCGAGACGGGAATATTCGATCCGTCGAAAGCGGCCCGTCTGATTGAACCGTTGGCGATGGCCTTGCACTACGCTCACGAACAGGGCGTCGTGCACCGAGACATTAAGCCCGACACCGTGCTGCTCGACAAGGACGGTGTGCCGCATATCGCCGACTTCGGCCTGGCGCGGCGAGACGACGGCGCGGCGCTGCGCACTCAGGAGGGGGTGCGGATTGGCACGCCGGCGTACATGAGTCCCGAGCAACACGAAGGACGCAGCCACGAGGCGGATGCGCGGAGCGACCTGTGGGCCTTGGGCGTCATCCTGTACGAGTTGCTCACTGCCGAGCGACCGTTCCAAGGCGACCAGGTGCGGATCGCGTACGCCGTGATGCAATTGGAACCCACACCGCCGCGGCGACTCGAACCACGTATCCCGGCGGATATCGAGACGATCTGCCTGAAGTGTCTGGCGAAAGAGCCGGACGGACGTTATGCGAATTGCCGGGAACTGGCCGAAGACCTGCAGCGATGGCGGCAGGACGAACCGATCCACGCCCGCCGCGTGGGGAGGCTGGAACAGGCCTGGAAGTGGGCGCGGCGCCAGCCCGTGCTCGCCAGCCTTGCCGCCGCCGTCACCCTCCTCGCCGTCGTCTCCACGGCATCGGCGCTGCAGTTCCTCTTTGCGTGGCGGTCTAACGTGACGGCCTTTGAACGCGAACAATCGCAAGTTGCTCTTGCCCGCAAGGAAACGGACCACGCGAAACAAAAGACGGCCATCGCCAGGGAGAGAGAAAAGGCCGCTCAACAGAGTGCGGAACTGGCGAAAGAGCAGGAAATACTGGCGCAACGCGAAAGCGAGACGGCAACGCTTGCACTGAGCAAGCTGCAAGCTGAGGTGGATGCACGACAAAAGGCCGAAGAGGCACGCGACGCGGAATCGAAGAAACGAGGAGAGACCGCCGGCCAATTGGAGCAGGCCGAGATGGCACTGGCAGAGACGTCGAACGCTACTGATAAAGCAAAGAAGATGTCTGACGAAGCAGCGCGTCGAAGCCAGCAGTTGGCCAAGGATGATCCGGTGTCCAAGTACAGTGTGGCGTTAGACGCTGCCGATGCGGCAATTGTCTCTGGCAACTGGGCCGAAGCGCAGCGACAGTTGGAAACCTGCCCCGACTGGATACGTGGCTGGGAGTGGAACTACTTGAAGGGTCTTGCGGACCATAACATTACAACAAAATCTGCGTCACTCGCGTGCAACGCCTTCGGAACCACGGATTTGAAGTCAGTTAGGGTTGCCGTCGGCCCAAAAGGCGCTTGGATTGCGGTCCCGACAGACGGCAGTTTGGAATCGAAAGATCAGCGTTACGCGATATTCCAGCTTCCCGCGACCAAACCGACGGCTTTCGTGAGCGCTAAAGATCGACCGTTGATCAGCATCAATCCGAATGGCAGAATCGTCGTTCTGAAAAGCAAGGCCAAGCTGACTTTTCACGAACTGGCGAGCGCACGAGAGGTCGATTTTCCCAATGCAACCGACGTAATACACAGTGCAAACGGCGACTGGGCGATCGTCTCCAGACTCGGGGAAACTGCTCTGGTTTCGTTGGTGTCGCCTGACTGGTACACGTCACGGACAGTGCTGCCCAGGCCTATGATCGCAACCGACAGCAGTCGGCCTGATTCCATCGCGGCGGCCTACGGATTCTCTCCCGAAGACGCATTGATGTCTTTCGTCTTGTACCGCAATTCAGACCGACGGAAGTACAGAGCAACAAGATCGCCGGTTCTTCAGGTGTCTCAGCGGATGTTGAATCACAGAGTCAATGGAAATCTTGTGCCGCAAGCGATGGAAGTTCCAGCCCCGTGGTTGCCGTCGGGGATCGATGCGCCCCCCCTTGTGTCAACCGGCGGCAAGTTGTTCGTGCTTCAGCGAAGCGTCGTTTTTGATTGCAGCGACCAGAAGGTCGTATGGCAACAGGCAGGTTATAGCGTGATCGCTTTGGCGCCGGATAATCGGGGCATTGTAGCGTTCGCATCCGGAAGTGAGTCTTCAAAGCTTTATGACTTAGTTACGCATGGCGAATTACCGCCCCTGCGCGCTCTACCATGGTTGAACGAAGGCGCCGACCCTTTTGATTCCGGCCAGCGCCTCTATGTCGACGCATCGTGGACTCGGGCTGTCGTTCGTTCGCTCGCAGACAACACAATTAGGTACTACGAAATGCCAGTTTTTCAACAAGCTGCCGCTGCCAAATCGGCGCCGTAACGGCGCGAAACGCGGGGTTTGGTCGCCCCGACTCAATGCATCCCCACCAGCTTTGATCATGCGATACCGCTGGAAATAACTGATCCACGCATGCAGCTTGTACGGACCCCGTGGGTCGTTTCCACCCGAACGCGTTCGGGAGGAACGAATCGCGCGGTAACGTTTGGGAGTGGCGGAAGGACTGGTTTGGATTACGATCTGGATTCACGGACGGGTGACCCGCATGGCCCACCAACGGCCTGGCTCCGAGTAAAACGGGGCGTCGGCGTCCCGTTCCCGTCCTCTGTAAATCCGTCCCTGCAAATCCGACACCGCCCATCACCCTGTAATCGACCGGTACCCCAGAAATGCCAGCCAATTCCGGCCAATTCTTCCCAGCCACGCGTCCAGCATCTACGCAGAAATAAGGGACTTTGATCCCCTGCTCGCCATACCGTCAGGCGAGATGAAGTGTGTCGCTGCGATCTGCCGTGCATCCATCACCACGGGGTGCTCTGCAAACTCGGAACTGAGACTTCGTACATCGGCATCTTCGTCCCGGGTCAGCAGTCCGACGATTCGGTAGATGTCGAGCGCGTGATGCTGGCCGAGTTTCTTGTCCGCATCATCCATCCGATCTCGGTAGGCGCAGAGTTTCATCAGCAGGTAGGTGAATGCCTGTGGGATGAGAACTCCGGTTTGATGCGGTTCACCCGAAGATAACTGGCCCTGAATCGGAATTAGGATTCCGTGGCGCTCAACCGCGACTGCTTCTTCAAGTTTGCTCGCGTGTAGATTGACGCTGGGCTTTGGCTTCACCCGCCGGGCATCCTTCGGTACGCGGGATGCAAACTCTCCAAGTGGTGCAGCCAACAAGTCAAGTTTGACTTGGTCTGGCGGCATTGGTCGAACGAACTGGGTGTACTTCGCGGTTTCGACGACGGTAAATCCCAACTGATCGAGCACGCCCCGAATCGCTCTCATGGATTCTGAGTCGGTGACAATTTCGGCACGCAGAATCAGATCGATGTCTTCGGTAGTGCGCGGGCTGGGCAAGTCGCTCACCGCGAACAGCGTGCGAATCTGCGGATTGTCTCTGACGTAGAGTTGCTTGAGATAGACCCCCGATGATCAGCTTTTGGAGAGATTTGAGTGCCGAGTCGAGGTCAAGCAGCGTGGTGAGCAGTGGATCTTGAGCCATCGAGTTGCACCGAGCATCAAGTCCCTGAGTTCGCGAAGTATCAGATCCTTGACCTGCAAGGCCGTCTCTCGTTCACGTTTGTCACCAACAGAGCATTCCAAGAATACCTGAATCGGTGAAGCGTAGGGGAAATTGCCCTTCAGCCGTACGTCGAAGTAAACCGTGGGATCATCGGTTTCACGCAGCTCGAAGTCGACAAAACGCGATGTTTTCTCAACCTTTTCGCCCCAGATACGGATGAGTCGATCAATGTTTGTCGTGTACGCGACCGGCCATTCTTGGCGTCCCATGACGGCGTAGTTTTCGATTGACGATCGTCCAGCGAGCACCAAGGATTGTTGCTGCCTTCCTTCGTCAAACAGCGTCGCCAGTGGGGATTTGGCGGTTAGCTCTTGACCCACGGCAGTGAGCTGGTTTCCCTTGCTGGTTAGGGCAAGGCTTTTGAGGGCAAACGTAGTTGTCTTGACGGTCTTGGGATCGGTGTAGCTCTGGGCGAGCTTTTCCAGCAATTTGTCGGCTTGCCGCAATCGAAACCCGTTGGGTGCACGATCGACGATCAAGTCAGACTCCATGCGTTTAATCGCTTTGGAGATCGTGGATAAGACCAATTTGCCGCCACGAGTGCCGATGACCCTTTCGATGTCGGCGAGAGACTGAAAGGATGAGCGGCACAGGAATGCTCGGGCGACGAGCGATGTTGCGCCGCGATATGCGTATGTTGAAGGTGCTGAATCGGGGTATTTGTTGGGTGAGCCGGGGAAATGCCGGTGGTTGAGTTGTTACAGCGATGCTAAGCAAACCAAGGGTCGGAATCCATTGGCGATGCAAGACCGCGACCTAAGCCGGATTGAAGTTCTCGACGATGCCATGGCTGAAGTGCTCCGCACCAAAACGGAAGCCGAACGGCTGGCGATTGCACATCGACTTTGGGAATATGCCCGGAGCATGTTGCAGGCGATGGTGCGCCGTGAGCATCCGCAATGGACGGATGAGGAGGTCGGGCGGGAAGTAGCTCGGAGACTGTCGCATGGCGTCCCCAATCCATGGCAGTACCCGTCTGCCTGAACTTTCGATCAGGCCCTGGCAGACGCGGCTCTCGGTTTGTGGGGTATACTCAGCCTCCTACTTTTGCCGGCGGGACGAAACTCCGGCCTTCTGAGACCGACGGTACCGCCTGCCGAATTGCATGGCTTTCTCGTGCACGGGATCATCTTGGAAGGTACCGGCGATACGTTCCCACCAGGGTTTGGCGGCGTCCGTCCCTTCAACCTTGCTCTTCAGTCGGGCCAACTCCGCTTCCAGGATCGCAACACGTTTTTCGAGTTGCGATCGCGTCATCTCGCACTCCATGGTCCAACAGCCTATTCCGCGGCCAGTCGAGCAAGCTGGGGAATTCCCGCAATGCGTCGATTGTCTTCGCCCGTACCACCGGTCATTGTTGCCGAAATCGAAGATTGACGTAACTCCGGCCCGTGCCACACACGGCGCGCACGTCGTGTGCGCTTCGACGCGAGCGAAATCCGGTCCAGCAGACATTTCCCTTGATCATCGTGGCCGATCGCACCATCCGCGAACTGAGACGCCTCGGCAGGCGTTTACTTGGGCGTTTTGGCGTAGGAGTAGGAAAGGGCTCGAATCGAGTCGCTCACGTGATCCTTGTACAGTTGCCTGCACGGCTCGGTAAGCACTGAGCGGTCAATCAGCGAGAATATTTCAGACTCCTTGCTGACGGCCGTATGCATGAACCGCTGGAAGCGGCCCGGATGCAGCCCCAGCCGATTGGCGAGCTCCACGAAATCGTCGTAAGCGTAGAATCCGTTGATGCGATGGCTCTCCGTCTCGAAATCGCCCTTGAATAGCGGCAGCGCCGTCCGTGACTCATTCGGCACATGCAATCGGGTGTTCAGCAGGTCGTAGGCCGGCGTCAGAGTGTAGTCGCCGCCCTCCTCGTCGCGGATGAGCGAGAAGTTCTTGATATGGGCGTCGCCGTTATGCACGAGGTAGTTGAACACGACCAGGTGCAGGAACTTTTCCAATTCCACTTGATATGCCGCAACGTGTTTGCGAATCAATTCGCCGATGTCCTCGTAGGAGAGATCGTACTTGTAGTTCTTCCCGTGCGATTCCTCGGACCGCTCGGCGATCTGGGCAAAATCCTCTTGCAGGTGCCGTGAACCGTCTTCCTGCACGTCAAACCGCCGAACGAGATAGGCCCACTCGCCGTCCTCGAATGCAACCAGCGCGTTTTCCGCGACGCGGATTCCGAAAACCTGGCGGGCGATCTGCATGGTGAGGTTCTCGTTGATGGGAACGGTCTCCCAACGCTGAAACGCCCCGTGCGGAATCGGCTTGAGAATGTACTGACCTCCCTTCTCGGTCATCTCCAGTCGTCCCTCGCGCATTACCAGCGGCAGCTTCGTCTGAATGCCGGAAATCGACAATCTCTCGCCCGCAGCTGCCAAACGGGCTTCCTCATAGACGGGCCGAGAGAACGTAAGCACGTGGGAGACTCTTGTGCCCCCAAAAAGCCGCTTCCGGCAGCGCGGGCAATACGTGGAGTGTCCTTCCTTCAAGCAGCCTGGACAGTTCATGATGACACTTCCCTGACCGTAATTCCGCCGATCGTTTCTGTCGCGCAGGTCCGCAACAGGCGGGTGAAGTGGTCGTTCTCGTCGATGCGCAGCAGGCGACATTGCAGCGCCTTGTTTTCGCCCTCCGCGAGTAAGCCAAAGAAGAACGGGAAGAGAATTCCGGACTTAAAGGCCTCCCTCCGCTTCGGCAGAGTCAGGCTGATGGCCGGCAAGGCGGGGTTCCCGAGATAGGCGGGCAAATACTCAAAAACGTATCCTTCCGCATCCTGACGAAGGATCCCTGACAGAGTATCGCGGTAATAGACGTTAGCTTGCCGCATCGGGTCGTTTCTGGATCAGCGCGACTTCCAGTCCGAGAACGCCTGCGATCTTGGACAACTGGTTGAGCGTGGGGTTTCCCCGCCCGCCTTCGATGGCGGTCAACCCGCGCAGCGTGACTCCCGCCAGTTCCGCCAGGTCGCGCTGACGAAGCTGGAGGAACTTCCTTCGAGCGCGCACGAGTTGTCCGATCTTCTCGCTGGATGTCGTCATAGGGGGACGCGCATTTCGGTACGTGTCTGGCACGTTCCGCGCCGAATGGCGTTTTTTTGTTGCCGAAAGCGCATTACAGTGCGCTTTTGATCAAATATTACGATGTGGAACAACGCTCGTCAACCAGAATGCGCATTACAGTGCGCTTATCGTGCGACTTACTCGGTGTCGGTTGCACGGCGGCCAGGGAGCGGGTGCCAGGATTCAACCGTCGCCAATCCGGCCCCCAGTGGCGAGACATGTCCTGGACCGAAGGCCCGCGATTGCTCAAACAGTTCGAACAACTGTTCGGCCGCGTACAACGCCCGATGCGGGAACGGTCTCTCAAAGAGATGACCCTGCGGCACCACAAGTGCTCGCGCAGCGAAGTGGACCATCGCAGCAAACGGCGCCCCGATTGGGACAGCTACCTATCGGAATAACTTAGTCCGAATTGCACTCGCCATTTCGAGCCATCCAGAAACATCGCCCGAAGGCCAAAGGCCTTCCATCATCGTAGCCTGGGGCAAAGCCGGCGAAGTCGGCGCCGCCCCAGGATCACGGACGCGACTATACGTTTGGCTGAAGGCCATAGTCATACGAACTCGGTTGATCGACCGATTGTGCGTAAAACCAAGAGGACCAGTAACCCGCAAGAGGAATGTTGCCATGCGTTCTTTCGAGATCTTGATCGCCATGTCCGCCGTTAGGAAGAACGGCGGTCCTGCGGTTCCGGACAATTCCCGGTTGTTTGCAATACCGCAGGAAGCGAAGGAGTTACTGGAACCGGTACTCGGTCCGTACAACCGGGATCCCGACTGGTTCTTTGACAATCTGCAATTCGGACCTACAGCGAACCCCTGGGCCATTGCATGTTTGGACCGTGAGTACGAATTGGCTGGACACATTGCGGCCTCGCGAGAACCCGATGCCGGCATTTTGTTCGGTCCGTATGCGCCAGTTCCCAGTCCTGTGCCGCCGGACTTCGTACCCCCAGTCGGGGTTCTGGTGTTCATGAATCGTAAGGGCCTGAAAGCCTGCGCTGGTCGATCGGCTTTGTTCAAAGCCGCATGGAACGGGCTTCGGTCCTGCGCACCGGCGCGAAACTGGCTTGTCCTGCTCGATCCGCTTGACGCCCAATGGGTGGCAGAAGCGCAACTCGACGATCGAGAACTCTGGCTGAATCGCAAGCGAGTGTGATTGCCTGCCTTGGAGAAGGCAAATAGCGCCACGTTTTGGTATCGTACCGCGACCGTTGTTCTTGTTGTCGCTTGAACTCTTGCACCTCATTTTCACGAATTACAGCGGAGATCCAGCGAATCCCAAGGGTTCCCGGTGAGACTACATTTCATGGCGACAGGAACTCGGGCGGCGAGAAACCTGTATTTCGACTTTCACCGGGTCTGACAGATATCGGGACGGCCATTGAAGCTGGATCGCATACTGGCCCCAATGGCCCAACTGCGGTCACATCCGACTGCACAATTCTCGTCGCCAGACCTCTGGGCACTACGGTTTGCTTGCTAACTCGTTTTTCGCGACTGATTCAGCTAACCTGATGGCAACGTGATCGGCACACAGATCATAAATGACTACTGACATATCGGAGCGACTCTCATTGATGAAGCCCGGGTTGTACGAGCAACTACTGACACTGGCGCTGCAGAATGACCTGGAAGCGTTGGCCGATCCGAGGTTGTATTCCGTCGCGCAGGTTGATGCGGAAGATGCTCACTCGGTGGTCGCTCAGTTTCTTGAGCACTTGCTGGCCAAAGGCTTGGCCTCGTTTCGAGGAGGTGAAGCGACCGATCGACAACATCGCTTGGCCGAACGGATTCTCGCTGCGTTGGCCGAAGAACTTGGCGAAGATTGGGTGCATCGCCAGAGTATCGCGACACCGTTGCGCCGGTTGCTCGCGCTGCACGCGCGACCTCTTGACTCCGACGTCGACCGACCCGACACGCCGTTGGCCCGCTCGGCCCTGCTGACCGGAACCCGACTCGATCCGAGCTTGGCAAGCCAATTGCGAAAAGAAATCGCCACCGCGGACCGCGTTGATATTCTGTGCTCATTCATCCGCTGGAGCGGACTGCGGATTCTCTTGGACGACCTGCGCCAATTGACGGAACGCGAGGGCGGCGATGTACCCCGACTGCGAGTCATCACGACCAGTTACATGGGCGCTACGGATCCGGAAGCAATCGATGCCTTGAGCAAACTGCCGAGAACCGAAATCCGGGTCAGCTACGATACCGAACGAACCCGTCTGCACGCGAAGGCTTATCTATTCCACCGCTTGACCGGCTTTGGCAGCGCATACGTCGGATCGGCCAACTTGACGAAGGCCGCGATCTCCGAAGGACTCGAGTGGACGACGAAGATCAGTCACTACGAACTGCCGTATCTCTGGAGCAAGATTGCGGGGACGTTCGAAACGTACTGGCAGGACGATGAGTTTCAACTGTACCAGGGTGACGCGCCCGAACGACTGCGGGCGGCGATCCGACGCGAACGGGCGACTGCTGCCGAGCCGGATGCAACCATCGCATTCGACCTGCGACCCTTTCCGTTCCAGGATGAAATCCTCGACGTGCTCGCGGCGGAACGCGAAGTGCAACAGACGTATCGCCATCTCGTCGTTGCGGCAACGGGCACCGGCAAGACGATGATCGCCGCGTTCGACTACGCCCGCTTCTGCCGGCGGATCGGCCGCAAGCCGTCGCTGCTGTTCGTTGCGCATCGCGAAGAAATCCTCCGCCAGGCACTGGGCACGTTTCGCGGAGTGCTGCGCGATCAGAACTTCGGCGATCTGCTGGTCGGCGGCCGCAATCCGGAACAGCAATCGCATCTGTTCTGCTCGATCCAGAGCTACCAGTCCCGCGATCTCGTGCAACTCGCGGCCGGCGCATTCGAATACATCGTCGTCGATGAATTCCACCGCGCCGCAGCGCCAAGCTACCGAGATCTGCTCAACCACGTGCAGCCAACCATCCTGCTCGGCCTGACCGCCACACCGGAGCGGTCCGATCAGCTGGATGTCTTCCAATGGTTTGATGGCCGAGCAAGCGCCGAGATACGATTGCCCGATGCCATCAACCGCCGCCTGCTCTGCCCGTTCCAATACTTCGGCGTTTCCGATTCGGTCAATCTCGATGGACTCACCTGGCAGCGAGGCGGATATCGAGTCGACGATCTCAATACGCTCTACACTGGAAACGATGCCCGCGCGGGGCTCGTCCTCGACAAGGTCCGCAATATCCTGCTGAACCCCCGACGCGCACGGGGACTAGGATTCTGCGTCAGCAAGGCACACGCCGAATTCATGAAGCGGTTCTTCAACCGGCATGGACTGCCCGCCGCCGCGCTGACCGCCGATTCGCCGGACGAACTGCGCCGCTCGGTGCAGGATCGGCTGCGTAACCGCGAGATCAACTTCATCTTCGTCGTCGACCTGTTCAACGAAGGCGTCGATATCCCCGAAGTCGATACCGTGCTGTTCCTCCGCCCCACCGAAAGCCTGACCGTCTACCTCCAGCAGCTCGGGCGCGGACTCCGACTGCATCCGGAGAAAGAGTGCCTGACCGTCCTCGATTTCATCGGCGCGCAGCACCGCGAGTTCAGGTTCGCATCGCGATTCCGGGCACTGAGCACCCGGCCCGAGGGACGATTGGACCACGAGATCGAGCACGGCTTCCCGCATCTGCCCAATGGCTGCGTCATCCAACTGGAGCGAGTCGCCCAGCAGCGTGTGCTGGATAACGTGCGCCGGCAAATCCGACAGTTCAGGCCGCGAATCATCGCCGGACTGAAGGAACTCGGTCACCATCTCGGCCGCACTCCGAGCCTCGAAGAGGCACTCGACTACCTCGATGCGCCGCTTGACCAACTGCTCAAACGCGGACTGTGGCGCCGACTGCTCGCCGATGCAGGACTGGCCGAAGCGCCGAGCGATCCCGACGAAGTGCGGCTCGCCGTGGGCCTGCGCCGAATCTGCCATGTCGAGTGCGCCGACCAGATCCGGCAGTGGCTCATTCTCGTTGATGGCGCCGCATACGACACGCCCGACTCAACCAGACTGGCCGAGATGCTGCACATGGGCCTGTGGGGCAACGAAGGCATAGGATGGACGCTGGCCGAAGCGACCGAAAAACTGGCAAGAAATCCCGCTGCACACGACGATCTACGCGAGATCCTGCAATACCGGCTGAAACATGCCCCGACCCATCATGCCGGTCAGACGCCGGACGTGTCCGGACCGCTAACGATTCACGCAGCTTATACGCGAGACGAGATTCTAGTCGGACTCGGCCACTGGTCGCTCGAGAGCCGACCCGATATGCGCGAAGGCGTGCTCCACGTCCCGGCAACTAAGGTCGATGCACTGTTCGTCACGCTGCAGAAGAGCGAGGAGGACTATTCGCCCACCACGATGTACGAGGACTATCTGATCTCGCACAACCAGTTTCACTGGCAGTCCCAGAACAACACATCCGTCGAATCGCCGACCGGCCAGCGGTACATCCAGCACCGCGAGAAGGGCTACACGCCGCTGCTCTTCGTGCGCGAAACCAAAGAGCTTTCCTCAGGCCTCTCGGCCCCCTATTACTTCCTCGGTCCCTGCCAGTACGTCTCGCACCAGGGCACCCGCCCGATCAGCTTCGTCTGGCAACTTCTCCACTCCGTGCCAGCCAGGTTGTTCCGCACGATGGCGAGGCAGAGTGTGGCTTGAAGGGAGGCTACGAAGGTCCGAAAAGCACGACCGAGGTCCGCCCATTCAGGCCCTCGTCCTGGAATCGTTCGAGAACTGCCACGCGGTTTGTCGGGTGCGGTGAGCGTGAGCGTCCCAGTCGCTCCGGTCGGAGGACTCGCTGCAGCCGGAGGCGTGAGGACGACCGTACAGCTCGTGGCGCTGACGTAGGTTTTCGAGGCCACCGACCACCCCGAGACGCCCGAGGCCGTCCAGTTGGTCGATTCAGACCAGTTCGTATTGGTTCCCGTGACATGGACGGTAATGTCACCGTTGTGATTGTGGTAAGAATCCTTGCTGCGTGGGAGCAACTGCCAGCGGACATGAGAACACGGATAATCGGCAGGGCTGGCTCCACTTCGCAGTTGCGGCTGGCGTGATTGGCCTTCCCCCTTTTTTTGAATGGCCAATTCTCTGCGCAAACCGTATCCCACGCCGTATGGCTGCCCTGCCCACCGGCCTTTTTGCTTTGCCAGTTTTCCAGGGTTAAAATCACGGATATGGGAAGGTCCTCTCTTCTATCCTTCATATCCTATTGCTGTTACCCGACGCTGATCGAGAGAGCGAAGTTAGCGAAGACGATGGTCGAGTCCAGGGGAGCCAGCGTCACGAGCTGAAGTTACGGGTGGGCCCGCTAAATCGCCAAAATCAGCAGTAAGGAGAAACGGACGCGCAGGCGATGAGTGAGCCCCGAGATCATGACCCGTCCGCCGGCGCTACCCAGATCGTGTGGCTCGCTGCCCGGTGTCTGTTGCCCGAAACGCCAGTCGCTTGAAAGGAGCTTCCGATGAACAATGTTCGTGAGTGGCTTTGGGACAGGCTCATGCGGGATTTCACGCATGGTGGCTTTGTGGAGGGAACAACGCGGTACTGGGACGATTCGACGCCGCAATGGGAGGAATGGACGCGTATACCTCAAAGAAACGTGAAAGAATGGCTGAAAACCGGGCAGACAAGCTGCACGTCGTTTCTCGTGCATGTACACAAACACATTGTTGAAGAAGGGGGTTTCAAGGCGGCAGGGTTTTGGAATAACCTCTGGAAGTTTAAGGGTAAAGGCTGGCATGACGGGACCGCGGGAATCCAGTCCTGCGACTTCTTCCAGTTAGTACCCATGCACGTGGGCGTTTTCCTTGGTGCTATTGGAAGCTTCGGCGGCTACTTGGCCGGTGGCGCCGACCGCGGGGGAGTCGGTCGTCTCGCGTGGAGTATGGGCCCAATCCCCCCTGCGAATTATCAGTTCATGGGCTATCTCAACATCGAGGAGTTCTATACTTCGATTGTGTGACGTCGTTGCCGCCAGTGCCGGTTGCGGTGGAGCAGAAACAGAAGCCTGATGGCGATCCTCCGTTGCAGCGAAATTTCCAGACGACCGGCACCGAATCCCCGGTGACAGCCATCGATCCGCGGCTTCCATGCCGCCCGATGTCACTCGGATTCTGGCCGCGTGGGAGCAACTTCCGGCGGACGTAAGAGCCCGACTGACTGCCAGGGGTGGTTCCACCACGCAATTGCGGCTGGCATGAGGGGGGTGGGCGATCGTGTGGATAGTGGCTGACAATCCGCCAGTTTCCGCGTGACGCGGCCCACGCGACGTCCAGTCTGAACCCGGCAATCGATCCCCGACTTGCCCACCTCCGACGTCACACGCCGCCACACGTGCGACCACGTGGCAAGCTGCCGGCGGCGATTTTGCCACGCTTCCACGTACTTCGCCATGCGCATCCGATCGCCAACGTGGCGTGGGTCGAAAATTCATGGCCTACTGCAAGCGTCATTTCAGTGGATTCCGCCCGTCATGCCGAAGCGATCAGCAAGTGCGTGAGGGTTTCCCTTACACGGGATTCTTCGGACTTCACGCCCATAGTGGTGCCGAGATGCTCGGGAAACCCGAAACACGCGTAATTCTCGGTGTTTTTGCGGTTTCCGAGGTGCTCGGACCGTGGCGAACACACCTGACATATAGAGTGCCACTTGGTGCCCACGTGGGTTCGCAGTGAGTCGATCCGAGAGCGCCCAAACGCAGTCCGCGAAGTTGTCGAAAAGAAAGGCGTGCGTGTGAAAAAAGCGGACGGGTTGACCGCAGCATTTGGTGGACAAGAAGTCACGGCGAAAGTCGTTCGGCCCGTACACTGGAGAAATGGCTATGCCGCGTCGGTGCCGCCGACACGCGCCGCAGCACTCGACCTCCACTCCGTCCAATCTTCAACTGCCAGCCTCGGCACTTTGGCAAAGTCGACGAGGTTTCTGGAAAGCAATGTCGCCTCTTGCGACAGAACGATGGCCGTGCCCTGCAGTACCGGATCGCCCACATCGATCTGCGATGTAAAATCTCCCAGTGACGGAGGCGCTTGATTTCGGTCTTCGGCCATGGCCGAAGTGAGGATCAAACAGGCCATGCCGATCGCGATCGCTCGTGTGTCATTAATGAAATGGTTCATGGTTGTTCCGGTACCTTGAGGATCTGCCGCAGACGCTGAGTAATCCACTCCTCGCGTTTGGGGAAATCGGCGTAACTCTTGATGTCGGTCAACATAGGATCGTCCGCACTGATGCCGGCGGATTGAAGCAGCGCGTAATCCTGCAGCGACTCGGCAAAGACCTCCCAGCGGATGGAATCCAATGGACCATCCGGACCGGGATAGATCATGAAGGGATCGCCATAGGGAATCATGGGCCAGGCTCCGGCCGAACTGTCATTGAATGGATCGGTCAAATCCTCACGTTCGATCTTGTGCCAGTAATTGAAACCCCAATGCAGAAACCCTTTGGCTCGCAGCCGATAAAGCAGCCAGCCACTCATGCGGATCTTGGCCAGCGGCGTGTCCTGGAACCGATTGATCCAAGGACCCTGCGGCGCACAGCAGAAATACACCCAATGCGGGATGCCCGCATCGATATAGGCCTGGGCCGAACTGACCAGCGGGATCGGCATGTCGGTGAGCCCTTCCTTGCCATACCGCACGTCGCTGAGCGCGTCGAGCACTTTCATCCACGGAGCCAGTTCGCGCAGTACCTGGCGAGCGCGGCGGTAGTTCTCGACATGCTGATCGCTGCCCGGCTCGTCGGACAGGTGGAAGTACGATGTATCGAGGATCTTCTCCTCCCGCAGAAACTGATGAAACGCGGGGAGGAACTGCCGCAAGAATCGCAGATACGTTTCCGATGTGGCCTGTGTATCGGGCGGCCAGAGCATGACATATTTCTTCTCTCGCTCGGTGTAGACACGAATCGGGTTCTCCACGCCCCAGTAGATCCAGAGATGCGACCATTCGAACTGCCGAAATCCGATCTCCTGGCACATCCGCACGAAGCGGCGAACTCGCGACCAGTCGAACTCGTACTCGCCCGGACGAGGTTCATTTACCACCAGCAACTGGCACGGACGGGCAAACGTCTCGCGGCGACTGAAGAAGATCGGTACGTAGACCACGTCCGACCCATGGGCCAACATGTTCTCTAACTGGCCGCGCGTCAGCGTCCACCAGCGCTCGTCGAACATCTCGGTCCGGTAATAATCCCAAGTGGCTTCCCCGCGCCACCAGTGAATGACAGGAAAATCATGGCGCGGTTGCAGGACCAATGCACCCACGTCCAGTGTGACAGGCAGTTCCACGTGCCGTGATGCGCCGTGCACGGACAGCTTGATGCGAAAGTCGTGCCGGCCTGGTCGAATATCGGCCGGCACCTGGATTGTGATCCAGAACGAACGGCTTTCAGTTGGACCAAGGCTCGTCACCTGGGTCAGTGGAACCAGATAATCGGGGACCAGTCCCGGCAGATGTTCGATGCCGTCGAGTTCAGCGAAATCCGTGTTGGGAGTCAAATGATGTACGGGAACCAGCCCCACATAGCGAATTCGCGGCTGGAACTCATCGGCGCCCAGCACGGCACACTCCGCATTGAGATCTCCCTGCCCCAGGTTCTTCAGACAGGCCTGAAAGGACAGACGGCTGTTGCGAGCCGCCAGCAGCTGCAATTGCGCATTGCCAGGCGGCGTGTGCGGGAACACTCGCTGCAGCGAAGACTCCAACCAGAATGCGACATCGGGCTGTCCGTTTGTCTCCAGAATCACAGGGCTTGCGGATCGTTCCTCGCCCGATGTGGGGCCGCAGATCGCGCCGCTCGCAAGGGAAACGCTGATTACAAACAGGCACTTCATCGGCCAGGATAGGAACAAGTGTGTGGCCATAGTTCTTCACCGCCCATTGGCATCAAGTTAAGGCCGGATTAGTATCGGAGAAAACGGGAAGTTTTTCCACAATCGGCGTTTAGGAAACAACGACGTCGATCGGAAGAAGGAACTTCCCATGAGTATTGTAGCCAGGGTAGGCGTGGCAATGCAGGAGTTGTTCAGGAATCGCGCTCAGGCGGCAGCAGAAACGAGCGGCATCATTCGTCGAAAGCGCAAGTTTACGGCGGGGACGCTGGCTCAGACGTTTGTCCTGGGATTGCTTGGGAGCCCCAAAACACGCGTAATTCTCGGTGTTCTTGCGGTTTTCGAGGTATTCGGACCGTGGCGAACACGCCTATATATTGAATCGTCACCGAATCTACAAAGTGGCAGCCAGTCCGCGAGAACCTGCTTCGATAGCGGGTATTCTGGCGTTGGTCAACACGGCCGGCGACGCCGTCTTCCTGGCGGCGAGAATTTCGAGGTCACGTTTGGCTCGCCCGAGGACGTGATTATCAAGAAGATGGAGTACTAACGCGAAGGCGGTTCAGACAGGCACCTGCGTGACATCACCGGCGTACTCAAGGTGCAGGGTGACTGCTTGGATCGACAATACGTCGCTCAGTAGGCGACGCGATTGGGACTGCAGGAGATCTTGGAGATGATTCTCCAAAAGGTAGACCTACACTTCGAGATCTAGTTTGTGAACCATCGTTAAGTGCTCGTTGTCTTCGAAGCCATTGAGCAGCTCAAAACCAAATCGAGTGTATACCCTCTGAGCAGCAATGTTCTGTCGATGCACTTTCAGGGTTAGCAATTCGACATGTTTGCTTGGAGGCTTCTCCTGTTTTATTTGCAGAGCAAGAGATCTTGCCTGCCCAATCAAGTGCTCCATGATCTGATTCGAGTATCGCCAAGCCCGATCAGGAGGAAAGCCACGATACTTCTGGTCCAGGCCAAGCTGCGGAATGTAAAGCAATCTGGAACGCTTACCGTCTGGAGCAGGGCAACCGCATCTTAAAGTGTTAGTCCTGCGATCTTTCCCAGCGCCTCATTGTTCCAGGCCGCTCGCTTTCGCTTCCGTCGTATACTTCCGACCGACTTGTCCTGTTTGATGATCGATATGGCGATGCGGCGGAGGAAGGCGAAATTGTCAGGGCCGGTGTC
>CAIPEB010000629.1 GCA_903863885.1 uncultured Planctomycetaceae bacterium
AATCAATGTGATCGGCTAGGCCTGGAAGTTTGTCGTCGATGAATTGCAGTGTCCTATCTGGCTCTGCCAATGGAAACGGCGATCACACCCTTGCCTGCTGTTTTGCGTGCCACTGGCTGTGCCAGTGTAAGCGGTCATGCCATCGAACACTCACGGCTTGCCTGACCAAAACGGCCTGAATTTGGTCATCTCCATCCAACAACCGGTCCAGTCACCGGAGCCGGATATCCCGTGTGCTTACTTATTCAGCAGATGTTGCATTGTTCGAGAGTCCTGCCGGCATTACCTCTTCGTCCTTTGGACTCTGCTCTTCGTTGCGGACCCTCTCAGGTCCGGATATTGGAGGTCGTTGGCAAGGACCGTTTCCACTGGCACAGCCATTGCCACACAAACGAATTGGTCAACTTATTCTTTCGCTCTGCCTTTGCGTGCTTTGCCGCTCACACTCTTTCCTTGGACGGATGAGGCCATCCGCCCGCTGCTAATTCGGGCCACGGGATGCGGACTTGAATGGTCGTTCCCTGTCCGGGACTGGAAGAGACCAGGATTTCGCCGCCGACCAGTCGTACGCGTTCTTCCATGCTGGCCAATCCCAGGCCCGACCGCCCCCGGCGGACGTCAGAGTTAAAGCCGCGGCCAAAGTCCCTGACCTCCAGATCCAGGAATTCGAGGTCGACGTTCAGCGTCACGTCAACGCGATCCGCCTGAGCGTGCTTGATCACATTGTGCATGGCCTCCTGCGCAACGCGGTACGCACACAGGGCCAGATCTCCCGGCAATCGCGAAGGCAACTGCCCGCAGCGGAAATTCACCTGCAAACGTCCGCGTTCCGCCACGCGATCGCATTCGGCGCGCAGCGCATCCTTCAGCCCCAGGTCGTCGAGGATCGCGGGGTGCAGTTGTCGCGAAAGCCGATGCACGTCATCCGACAATGCAATCAGATGCTCGCGGAGGCCGACCAGCGCGGCCCGCGGGGGAATCGGTCCGGTCAACTGCTGTTCGATCGTGCCCGCCTGAATCGCGGCCGCGGCCAGCCGCTGGGAAACATCGTCGTGCATTTCTCGCGCCAGTCTCTTTCGCTCATCCTCCTGTGCCGTCAGCAACCGGCCAGCCAGTTGCCGAGCTTCGCTGCGGCTTGCCGACAACGCTGCGTCGGCCCGAGCATGGGCCAAGGCACCGGCCACCACCTCGCAGAACAGCTTGAGACGCTGCAGGATTCGCGCGTCCCAGGGCTGCTCATGCGTCCGCAAGCCGAACGTGAGCATGCCGAAAACTCTCCCTTTATCTTGAAGTGCAACCGCAGCCCCGGACTTGAGGCCGAGGAGATTCGCCAGTTCTCGCTCACGGTTGGCTTCAGCGGGCAATTCGGATACCGACGAAAAATGAAACACTTCCCCCCGTGAAAGCTGTTGCCACATCCACGGTATGGAATCCAGCGAAATCACGGCGGGCGGCTGCGCTTCGCCCGTTCGGACCGACGAAAGGTCCGCACGCAATTGCAGCCCGTCATCCGAAAGCAGAAAGACGGCGCCGCGATCCAGACCCAGCCTGTCCACAATGCGTCCCAAAGCACGTTCGATTTCCGCAGGTACCGTTTCCGGATCAAACTCGACAAATCGCGACGAGATGTCCGACAACGCGGTCTCGAATTGCAGTTGATCCGCCAGCGCATGCTCGGCCCGCCGCAGTTTACTGCGATTGACCAGCAGGGCCGCAATCAGCACGGTCTGCATTCCAATGGCCGCGGCAAAGGCCATGATGTAGCCCCAATACCTTTCCCACACCGTGCGTTCCCGATACCGCACAAGCGAGCCCTCCGGCAGATCTGCTTCGCTGATGCCCCAGCGCTGCAACTGACGCCAATCGAACATCGGGCGATTCATCTCCGGGCCGGATATCGGGATATCGGCCGGACGATCGCCCCGCAGCACACGTGCCGCTATAGCCCCCGCGTGCTGCCCTTGTTCTTCCACCCGCCCCAAATTGCCGCCGACGATGCCCGCGCCCAGCAGGGTATCGTACAGACCGAACACCGGCACGCGCGCGGATTCACAGACGCGCTGCGCGACATCGCGCGGTGTGACGGCGACTCGTCCTTCCCGGTCGCGAATCTGCGAAAGAAAGAGAATCACCGTGCCTGCCTCTAATCGAGATGCCTGATCGCGCAACTCCGCGATCGGCAGACCGGTCCAATAGGCAAACTCAAGCTTGTCTTCTCGAGCAAATGCGGCTTCGGCCGCCCGGAGCATCGCCACGTCATCTTCGCTCGTTCCGCTCACCACAACGACGCGACGGGTGGCGGGAAAGAGACGGCGGGCCGTCTCCAGCGTGCCCAGAAAGTCGAGACGATAAGATACCCCCGTCATTCTGGAGGTCATCCGGAAGCCCGTAATCACCTGCTCGTTGACTGAGCAGAATACGACCGTGGCATTCGGGAAGAGGTCGGGATAATGAACGGCGACGCACTCCGCCGCAGCGTTGTTCACCGGAATCACGACGTCCGGCATGTCGTCCGCATACTTCCGCCGCAACAACGCAACCCAACTGTCACGGTACTCACGCGGCCGCAACCGTTCGAAGTCGAGGTATTCCACGTCGATCGCCACGGGTTCCCGGAAGTTGGCCTCGATCCCCGCGCGAATTCCCCGGTCCCACTGCAGGTTGATGGGCAGCACTTGCCGGTGGCTGTAGAGAACCAGGACGTGGGGGGGATTCGCCGCACCAGCGCTGAAACCGTTGGAACAGAACATCCCGGCCGCGAGCAACAGCACGACCCGCGCGACGAACCACCGAACCGCAGCCGGGCCACGGCAATTTGAAAGAGAAGTCCGTTCTGCTTTGCCGCGCGGTCCCGTGACCATCCTGCGGTTAGTGCCCGACCTGGCACACGCAGAGGCGAACCCGGTCTTCTCGTCCGGACCGTTCGGCCGTCGCCGCTGAAAACTGCTGCGGCTCAT
Source organism: uncultured Planctomycetaceae bacterium (assembly GCA_903863885.1). Classification (GTDB taxonomy): domain Bacteria; phylum Planctomycetota; class Planctomycetia; order Pirellulales; family Pirellulaceae; genus CAIPEB01. The sequence continues at coordinate 2,958 of CAIPEB010000629.1, forward strand.
GTGCACTCCGCGTGGGTTACGAATCGTGGAATATCGTCCGAGCTCACTGACGGCCTAATCCGGGAATCTCTTCCGCAGGACGATTTGCCTGACAGCCAGTTGAAGAACTCTCGTTCCGAGAATCTCCCTCGGACGTCACCTTGGCAGAACGGTTTGCCTGAGCCGTCCCGTGTTTTTCCATCTCTCGCACATCGGACGGACGAGGCAATCCGTCCTGCTTGGGTATTGCGTCCCTCGTACGCCCTGTTCCCAATCCGTCTCAGTTGAACGAGCCCTTGTTCAACATGCTGCCGGACCGTCGCGAGTTATTCCCACTCGGCCCTGCAATTCGGACGGATTAGGCAATTTGTCCTATTGGGAAGTCACGCCCATTGTTGCGTCAGATGGGCAACTCTCCCCTGCGGCATCTGACAGCCCCACCGCGGACTTTGCCGATTATGCCGCACGGGCCATGCGTAAACTCACCCATTCTGCCTCGCTACCGCTGAGAGTTCTAGTGGTACAGCCCTAAACGTCCGATCGAACAGGAGGACCCCGAAAATCCGACTAGCGAACGGAGTCGCTGCGATGTTCAAACCGGTCTGCAATGTTCGTCTTTTCTTGGCCGCTGCGGCGATGTTGGCCTTCTCGCACAGCGTGCTCGCTCAAGAGGAATCGGGGGCCATAGACAATGCCGCCGGTGAAGTGGCCGAGTTCGAAACGCTGGCCCCCGGTGAGGGCGAGGCATTCCCCGTTTCAGAGGACGGATACTGCCTCGCCACAAGTCCCACCTTGACCGGCGACTGGCTCGGACACCGCTCCAGCCTGCAGGAATCGGGAATCACCTTCGCGGGACGGTCAACCCATTTCGGCTTTGGCGTCAACGGCGGCATCAATTCTCCGCTTGCCGCTGCTCTGCTGCCGCTGGGTATGGGCGACACCTTCAAGTACACCGGTCGCGGCGAATACGACCTGATCTTCGATCTCGAGAAGTTCGGCGGACTGCCCTACGGCAAGCTGCTGGTACGGGCCGAACACTGGTACGGCGAGTTCGGCAACGTCTCGCTGCACACTGGAGCCCTGACGCCCGCCGTGTTCCCGGCGCTGTTGCCGCCGGTAATGGACGAGCCGGGTGTGCCCTACATTACGAACTTCCTGTTAACGCAACCGCTGTCCGAAAAGCTGATCGTCTTCGCCGGCAAGAAGGACGTGCTGGGCGCTGCAGACCAGGATATCTTCGCGGGCGGAGACGGGACTTCTCAGTTCGTCAATCAGGCCTTCATAGCCAACCCGGCCTTTTTGCTGGCGCTGCCTTACAGCGGTTTCACGGCGGGTGCCCTCTTGCCGCAATCGTGGGGCGCCGTTTCGACGTTTGTCTACGACCCGAAGAACCGCACAACCGACTTCTTCCAACTTGACGATCTGTTCGCCGAGGGTGTCATCGTCGGCGGCCAGGTTCAGGTGGACACCGACTTCTTCAGTCTGCCCGGAGAGCACCATGTCGGCGGCATCTGGAAGCACCTCGAAATGACCGACTTGGCCTTCGCCGAGCCCCCGCCGGGAGAATACCCGTACGAACCGGTGCCGGGATTTGCCACTTTGCCGGATGCCTACACGATCTACTACGGATTCGACCAGTACCTCGGCACGTTTCCGGGCGAGCGACCGGGAGTCGGCCTCAAAAAGAACCCGCGCGGCTGGGGGTTGTTCGGTCGAGCCTCAATCAGTGACGGAAACCCGACCCCCTTGCGCTACTTCCTGAGCCTCGGCTTGGGTGGCAACAGCCTGCTGCGCGAACATCGCGATAATTGGGGCCTCGCCTGGTACTACATCGGTGCGAGCAACGAGTTCGGACCTTTACCCCGGGCGTTGTTCGATCCGCAAGACGGCACGGGCGTCGAATGTTTCTACAACATTCAGGCCACACGCTGGCTCAACGTAACGCCGGACGTGCAGTATATCCTGCCTGGAAACCAAGCCATCGCCGAAGACGCGTTTGTTTATGGACTTCGCGTCAACATGACACTGTAGCGTCGATGAAAAGGTGCGATCCGCCGTGAGAGTTGGAACGATCATCGCATGGAGTGCCGTGGTCATTTTCGATTTGGCGCTTTTCACGCTCTCGGCAGACGGCAGCCCCTTCGTCTACGAAGGTCCACTTGTCGTCGAAGGTCCCTTCGCGACTGACGCCCTGACAAACGGCCTTCCCCCCAGCGGTGAACCGCCGCGCCGCGACTTTGCCTTTTCCGATTTCTTCGCTTCGCGGGACACGGATTGCGGCATCCGCATCGACCCCATTTATTGGGGAGAGTGTTTTACGAACGCGCGCGGCGGAATCGCCACGGCTGGTGCCACGCAGTACCTGGGCCTCCTGGATCTCTGGTTAACAATCGACTTTGAACGGCTGCGGATACCCGTCTGGGGCAACTTCCAGATTCTCGCCGAGAATTCGCACGGTCGGGGACTGACGCAGGATTTCGTGGGTGACAGCATGGTGCTCAGCAATATCGACCCCCTGGGGAACATCACCCAGGTGGGAGAATATTGGTGGGAAGTTGGCGTGCTGGACGAGGCGGTGACCTTTCGGCTCGGAAAGCAAGACGTGAACCGCGAGTTCTATTTTCTGGACGCCGCCGGCGAGTTCGTTCAATCGGGGTTCACGCTCAGTCCGAATGCCTACCTGCCCAGCTATCCGCATCAAACGATGGCAGCGGTTGCCCTGGTGCAGCTGGAACCATCGCTGCAATTGAAGGTCGGAGTCTGGGACACCCTCGCAGACCGAGGGAGTTGGGGTTTTTCAAGTCAGGACACCGTGTTGGTGACGGGCGAGCTTGAATATGCCTACACGCTGCTGGACGCATCGCTTCCCGGCAGAATCACCGTGGGTGCATTGTATCTTACCGCGAGCGAATTCCTGGGAGAAGAATCCGGAGGCGGGCACGGATACGAACTGCAGTTCGAGCAGACGATCTTCCGAGAACGTGACAGCGACACTGAAGACCCTCAAGGTTTGCAGGTCTTCGCCGCCTTCTACCCCCAGTTTCAAGCCGATCCGGTTCTGGTGGACGAAATCGGAGACAGTTTCGCTGCCGGTATGGTCTACACGGGCCTGCTTCCTGGTCGAGATCAGGATGCCATCGGTGCAGGCTTCGTATCGGCCGAGTTGTTCCAGGGCGGAACAAACCGAGAGACCGCGGTCGAGGTCTTCTATTGGGCTGTCGTGACCGACCGCGTGTGTATTCAGCCGGACCTGCAGTACATCGTCACGCCGTCAGGAATCTACCCCGACGCGCTCGTTGCGGGCGTGCGACTTCAGGTCGATTGGTAAGAACCTGTGAGAACGGGCAGCCGAGTTCGCCGGCGATTGGCAGTCAATGCCGTGCATGCCGGATCTCGCGCCGCCGTCGAGCCACTCTCCCCTGGAGGTTGTGCGGTTTAGAAGTGGTTGCACCGTCGTGATTCATGCTTCACTCTC
>CAIPEB010000630.1 GCA_903863885.1 uncultured Planctomycetaceae bacterium
GGACTCCAGACTCCGGACTCCAGACTGCTCACACTCCTCAGACGCTTGCTCGATTACTCAAGATAAATCATGATTGTGGAGCGAACTGGCGACTGTCATTGATTGCGCCAGGTCCTTGCGGCTTTTCAGACAGGGTATATGAGCCACGGAGTTGGCGTGAAGGCGATTCGCCACGCGGGATGAAAATGCGATGCTGGATGCCGGTAGTCGGTATTCGGACCGACGTTTGACTTCATCCGGACTCCAGGCTGCGGCCCCCAGGCTTTTCGTACGAGTTGCTCGAAGAATTGCCGTGCAGTTCTGCACGATGGTCTATTTCGACCGCCCGCCAACAAGAGGATGGTTTCATGGCGAAGAAGAAAGCAAAGAAAGTTGTCGCAGTGAAGAAAGCCGCGGTTGCAGCAAGTGAGAGTGCTGTGGTCGAGGAGTCGAATGCGGACCGGGTTAACAAGAGCAAGCGGGTACGCGATTACGTGTCCGCGAATCCCGGCGCGATGCCTCGCGAAGTTGCCGAAGCGCTCAAGGCCGAAGGCGTGATTCTCTCCACGCAGTTTGTGAGCCAGATCAAGTATCAGATGAAACTCGCGGGCAACTTGAGCGGCGACAAGTCGAAGAGAGGTTCGACGGATTTGACCGCTGAGGAGCTGGTGCTCGTGAAGACACTCGCCGTGCAACTCGGCGGCGAGAACAAGCTTGAGCAGGCCCTTGAGTTGCTGAAGAAGCTCAGATGATGCGCGAGCAGATATCTGCGCATAAAAAAAGACGCAGGTGATGGGTTATCCCGTATCGTGCGGCCGCATGCGACGCCGCTCAGCCCTAAAGGGAAGTCAGTCATAACCCACATGGCTCGGGAAGCCAAACTTCCCAGGCCATGCTTCCTGCGTCCACCCTGATTGTATCCATGTGTCGCGCGAATGCAAATAATCTTTTTTGAGTTTTGCAGAATCTGTTTGCGGCTGGGCAGGAGGGGCCTCGAACGCAGTGGATGGAGTGTTTGCAGGAGCTCTCTCCGCTCATGCACACTGCGATTCTCCGCGGCCGGCCCGGCCTCGTCATGCTGCAATATGAAGCCGCAGCAACAGCACTGCGGTGGGCGAATGAGTGATGCGGCCTTCGAGGACGGCGCTCACCGCTTCGTGCAGCGGCATGCGAACGACGCGAATCAGTTCAGTGCCCTCAGGCTGTTGCGGTCCGAACCTGAGCCCTTCGGCGACAAACAGGGCGGTCGGTGATACGACGTTTGCGGTGAAGGGGTCCACGGATCCGAAGCTCGTCCAGCGATCCGCCTCAATCCCGGTTTCTTCTCGCAGTTCTCTCTGGGCGGCGACGAGCAGATCTTCGTCCGGTTCGCATCCGCCGCTCGCGGCTTCGAGAGTCGTGCGGCCGACGCCGTAGTGGAATTCTTCGGTGAGATACACGTGTTTCGCTTCGTCGACTGCAATGACGCAGACGCCCCGTTTGAGCTGAAGGACCGAGTACGTTCCCGGTTTTCCGTCGGGGCGGATCACATCGTCCTTGGTGAGTGTAACCCACGGGTCACGGTAGATCTCATGCCGGCGGAGGATTCGCCACGGTCCGTGGTTGCGCGGGGTGTCTTGCGATCCGTTCATAGGTTTCTCCACCGGGAAACGTGTCCGCTTGTGTTGGGCTAAAATGGTTTGATCGATAAGATTACAGGGAAACGCCTGCCTTCGAGGTTTGGGCGTCCTGCTGCCCCCGCCAGTTCGGGCGAGCTGCTTACCCCCTGTCGATCACGGAGATTCCGCCCATGCATCCTTCTCTTTACTCGGCGAGCGATTTCGGGCACAGCCCGTTGATGTTTTACTACGAAATCACCCAGGCGTGTGACCTCGTCTGTCTGCATTGCCGCGCTTCGGCTCAGAAGGACCCGCACCATGACCAGTTGTCGCACGAGCAGTCGAAGGCGTTGATTTCACAGGTCGCGCAGTTTCCGAAGCCGCCGCACCTGGTGCTGACGGGCGGTGATCCGCTCAAGCGGCCGGACCTGTTCGAGTTGATTCGGCATGCGGCCTCGGTCGGACTGCAGGTTGCGTTGACGCCATCGGCCACTCCGCTGGCGACGTTCGAGGCGTTCAAGGCCGCAAAAGAGGCGGGCGTCGGCGGCCTCGGGATCAGCCTGGATGGCGCGGATGCCGAGACTCACGACGCGTTCCGCGGCTGGACCGGTTCGTTCGAGAGGACGCGGGAGATGCTCGCGAATGCTCGTCGCCTGGAACTTCCGGTGCAGGTCAATACTTCGATCACTCGCAGGAATTTCCATCAGATCGATGCCCTGGCGGAGCTGCTGTCGGACCAGGGGATCAATATGTGGTCGGTCTTCTTCCTGATTCCGGTCGGCCGCGGCATTGAGCAGGAGCGGATCACGGCTGAGGAATACGAAGTTGCGTTTGAGCGGTTGTGGAATCACGCCCGCACAAAGCCCTTTTCGGTCAAGACGACGGAGGCCCCGCATTACCGGCGTTTCGTTCTGGAACGCGAGGGGAATCCGCTGGCCGGGCCTTCGGGCGGGACGCCCCACGGCCGGCCCGGCCGCAGTCGTGCCCCGCTGGGGATCGGGGACGGCAAGGGCATCATGTTCGTGAGCCAGAACGGCGAGATCTTTCCCGCCGGTTTTCTGCCCGTGAAATGCGGGCAATTCCCGGAGAATTCGGTCGTCGACGTGTATCAGAACAGCGAAGTCTTCAAGGCGCTGCGTGACCCGGACCATTTCCGCGGCCGCTGCGGTATCTGCGAATATCGCTACGTCTGCGGCGGCAGCCGGAGTCGCGCTTTTGCAGTGACCGGGGACTACCTCGAAACCGAACCGGACTGCGTGTACGTGCCCGGACAGGTGCCGACCATCCACGTCCCCTCGTGAAGGCCGGGGAACGCTCGTGGCCAACCAGCGAGTCGGATAGGTTGGGGGCCTGCCGGTTTGCCCGCCAGGTTTGCGCGCGAACCCTGTCTTTGCCGCAAGTGTCTGTTCTCGTATACTTTAGCTCCCGATCGTCGGCGGCGACGGCGGGCTGGGGCCGAAGTGACGTCGGCGCGAGGTCAAGGTAAGGCCAGGGTGACGCTCGGTCCAGGCAGTTTAGCGCGACTGGGCAGGCCCGGGTGCGGATGGATCTGGACCCGTGCGGCGTCTGTGCGAAGTGCGGTGCCCGGGTGAAGTGCGGTCCGGGTTGGGACAATCGAGATCAGGTGGAAGATACATGCTCCAAGTACGTCTGCCCGATGGATCGGTCAAAGAATTTCCGTCATCGGTGACGCCGAAGCAGGTTGCGGCCGGCATCGGGGCCGGACTTGCGAAAGCGGCGTTGGCCGCCGAGATCGACGGTCAGATTATCGGAATCGATGCGGCATTGCCGTCGGAGGGCGAGGTTGCCCTGCGGATCCTGACGAAGAAAGACCCTGAATCGCTGGCGATCATGCGGCATTCCTGCGCTCACGTGATGGCGCGAGCCGTGATGCGTCTGTTTCCCGGTGTGAAGCTGGCTTTCGGGCCGACAGAGCCGGGCGGGTTTTATTACGACTTTGACCTGGAGCACGGCCTGTCCGAGTCCGACTTTCCCGCGATCGAGGCCGAGATGGCCAAGATCATCAAGCAGGACGAGGCATTCGAGAGGATCGAGCAGTCGCGCGACAAGGCCGTGCAGGTCTGCCGGGATCTCGGGCAGGACTACAAAGTCGAGCACATAGAGGGCGGACTCGGAGACCACAACCAGCTGTCGTTTTACCGGCAGGGCGAGTTCCTGGATCTGTGCCGGGGGCCACACGTTCCCGGCGCGGGAGCGATCGGCGCTTTCAAGCTGCTGTCCGTGGCCGGCGCGTATTGGAAGGGGGACGAGTCCAACAAGCAGCTTCAGCGGCTGCGCGGGACGGCATTCTTTTCCAAGCAGGACCTCGAGCAGCATCTGCAGCGGCTGGAGGAAGCCAAGCGCCGGGATCATCGGGTGCTGGGCAAACAGTTGGAGCTGTTCACCATCAGTCCCGTGGTCGGCGCGGGGTTGGTGTTGTGGCAGCCGAAGGGCGCGATCATCCGCGGGCTGATGGAGACGTTCGTCAAAGAGGAACTGCGGCGTCGCGGCTACCAGGCGGTTTACACGCCGAATATCGGGCGGGTGGAGCTGTACCAGATTTCGGGCCACTACCCGTATTACAAGGAGAGCATGTTTTCCCCGATCCAGATGGAGGAGGGGGAGCTTTACATGCTCAAGCCGATGAACTGCCCGCACCACATCATGATCTACAAAGCCAGGCCGAGGAGTTATCGCGAGCTGCCGCTGCGGCTGGCCGAATTCGGTACGGTGTATCGGTACGAAAAGTCGGGAGAGGTGTCGGGGATGACCCGCGTACGCGGGTTTACCCAGGACGATGCGCATATTTTCTGCACGGACGATCAGGTGCCCGGCGAGTTCGCTGCCTGCATCGAAATGACCAAGCACGTGCTGCAGTGCGTGGGGCTCGATCGATACCGGGTTCGGCTGGGGTTCCGCGACCCGGCGAGCGACAAATACGTCGGGGCCCCTGAGAAGTGGGACCGCGCGCAGAACTCGCTGGTCGAAGTCTGCGATCGTCTCGGCATGCAATACAAAGTGGAACTCGGCGAGGCCGCGTTCTATGGGCCGAAGGCCGACTTTGTCGTGACCGACTGCCTCGGCCGCGAGTGGCAATTGGGTACCGTCCAGCTCGACTACATTCTGCCAAGCGCCGATCGCTTTGCGCTGGAGTACATCGGCGCCGACAATCGAACGCATCAGCCGGTCATGATCCACCGCGCGCCGCTGGGTTCGCTCGAGCGGTTCATTGGCGTCTTGATCGAGCACTTTGCCGGTGCGTTTCCGCTGTGGCTCGCTCCAGAGCAGGTGCGCGTGATGGTGGTCAGCGAGAAGCACGAGCAGTATGCCCGGGACATTGAGCGGCGGCTGGCGGAGGCCGGTTTCCGGGTGCAGGGGGACTATCGTTCCGAGAAGATCGGTGCGAAGATCCGCGACGCTCAACTTGAGCTCGTTCCTTACATGTTCGTCGTCGGGCAGCGGGAAGCCGAGGTTGGCGGAGTTGCCGTGCGGGATCGCCTCGAGGGCGACCTGGGGTCGATGTCCGTCGATGCGGCCATCCAGAAGCTCCAGCAGGAAGTCGCCAGCAAGGCCGTGCGAAAGACCTTCTCGGCCGACGCCGCAGTTGAAGAACGCAGCACGGCCAACGAATATTGATGGTCCGATCCGGGTCGGCTGGCGTAGAGAGCTCGCCGGATCTTGAGAAAATCCAGAAAAGTCTGTGGAAAAGTTTGAAAGGCGGCCGTAAGCTGGCCGATATTTCAAAATTAGGGAAATTGTGCTGATTGTGTCGGCCGCGACATTCTATTCGTTGCCCGTGCCAACGAGTTGCGGCCACAAGACTTTAGTGTGAAAGGGTAGCAGCGATCGACCGGATTCAAGCCAGGGTGAACGAACAGATCAGGATTTCTCCCGTTCGCGTCATCAGTTCTGATGGCCGGCAGCTAGGTGTGATTCCCACGGATGACGCGATTTCGCGAGCGCGTGCCGAGGAACTTGATCTGGTAGAGGTGGCGCCAAACGAAAAGCCTCCGGTTTGCCGAATCATGGATTACGGCAAATACAAGTACGACAAAAAGAAGAAGTCCCACCAGCACGCGCATCACACCCGCACAAAGGAAATCCGCCTGCGTCCGAAGACGGGCGACCATGACATCGGTTTCAAGGTCCGTCAGGCGATGAGCTTCCTGCAGCATAAGGACAAGGTGCAGGTCTCCGTGATTTTCCGCGGCCGAGAGATGGCTCACATCGAAGAAGGCCGTCGCGTCATGGAGGGGGTGATCGAGGAACTGAATGAATTCGGCAAGGTCGAAAGCCCGCCGCAACAGCACGGCAAACGCATGATCTGCACGATCGCACCCAAGTGACGCCGCAGCGTCCTCGGGTCGTGATATTCAGCTTCAGCAGCCAACGGCGTTGTTCCGGATTGCGGGGCCGCGTTCTTGTTGCCCGGTTCGCAGCGCGGCAGGGCTGCCAGCCAAACCGGAGCTGCCGCACGGGGTGAATGACCCCGCTCCCGTTGGTCGCCGGAGTCTGCGCGAAAAACAGACGTTCTGACGGTTGGTGCCACGTTTCCCGGTTCGCAGAAATCCAGTTCCGGGCGGCAGCGTTTTGTCTTGAGCGGCAGTCGGGCGAATTACCGGGCCCAGTCGATTTCACGATCGCCGCGGATTCGCTGCCGGTAGTACTTCAGGCCGGGGATGAAGAAGCATGCGCCGCACACGGCGCCGAAGATCAGGTGCGCGACGCTGGGAAACAGTGCCATGACGGGCGTGGTGAGGAACAGCACCACGGCCTGGAAGTAGAACGAACCTGAGAGGATGCCGGCCTTCACCATGAAGATCATCCCGGCGATCAGCGCGAGGACCGGCGAGAGCGTGAGCACCGGCAGGTCCAGCAGGATCTCGACGAAGAACAGCAGTCCGATGGCGATCATGCTTCCGGCCCATACGTGCGCGATCTGACGTTCGACGAACGTCACGGGGCCGACCCGCCGCCGCAGCCACCAGAAGACGGCAGCCCATGTGCCCAGCCCGAGCGTCCAGAGCACGATGTAGTACCATCGCTCCTCGAATTGCCAGTAGCGCAGCGCGTTGGTCAATGCGCACATCACGAGCAGCACGAGGCTGTGCCACATCCAGAGCAGGCCCCAGTTCTCGAGGACCGTGGCATGGTGCGTTTCGCGGATGAGCAGCGCGAGGACCTGCGTGAAGCGTCCGCTCCGGGCGGAAATCGGTTCATCCTTGAGGTAGGCCGCCAGATCTCGGGCCAGCGCATCGGCGGTCGGGTAACGGAGGTCGGGCGGCTTCTGCAGACATCGCAGGGCAATCAACTCGAGATCGCGGTCCGCGCGGGGATTGATGACTCGCGGCGGCACCACGTCCTGTTCGAGCAGCATGAGCACCGTATCCACGGGAGAAGCCGCTTGAAACGGCGGGCGGCCGGTGAGCGTGTGGTACAGGATCGAGCCGAGGCTGTAGACGTCGCTGGCCGGACTGACTTCGCCCCGCATTCCGGCCGCCTGTTCCGGTGCCATGTAGGCCGGCGTTCCAAGAACGGCGCCGCTGCGAGTCACGCTCACCGCGTCCGTGACCTGCTTGGCCAGGCCGAAGTCCGAGACGTGGGGCCTGCCCTCTTCGTCCAGCAGGATGTTGGAGGGTTTCAGATCGCGATGCAGCAATCCGCGGCGATGAGCCGAATCGACTGCTTCGCTGACTTCGGCCAGTATGCGAGCCGCCTCGCGGGGCGGCAGCGGGCCATCGGCCAGCCGCTGGGCAAGCGTGCGGCCGTGGACGTACTTCATGCTGAAATAGGGATGCCCGTCGATTTCGCCCACTTCATACACGGGCACCAGTCCCGGATGGTCGAGTCCCCCGGCAGCTTCGGCCTCGGCACGAAATCGATCCCGTTCCGCGGCCGACGCGAGCCGCCCGCGCAGGATCATCTTCACGGCCACCTCGCGGTTCAGGCTCAATTGCCTTGCCAGAAACACGATGCCCATGCCGCCGCGGCCGATCTCCTTGAGCAGTTCGTAGTCGCCGAACCGATGAGGCAACTCGAAAGCGAGACTTCCCGCTTCATCCCGAGCAGGCTGCTGGGCCTGATTGCCGACGGTCTCCGCAAGCATGGCGGTTCCCCACAATGCCCTCAATTCATCGGCTAATTCGGGGTGTTGCCGGCAGACGGTCTGGATATCGACCGTCCGTCCCGCCATCGCTTCGTCGGCCAGCCGGGCGAGGAGGTCCGCCAGCATCTGTTCGTGAGCCGCAGGGTCGTCCGCCTTCATGGCTTCTCCTCGGCGGGGGGCTGCGGGGGCAACTCGTCAAGCAGCATCGATCGCAGCCGGCGAATCGCCCGCAGATATCGCATGCTGGCCGCCGGCTCCGTCAGTCCGAGGGATTGTGCGATCTCCTGGTTGGACAGGTGTTCGTAATGGCGCATCAGGACGATCTCCGCGTCCTGATCGTTCAGCTGCGAGATGCCCCGCTCGATGCGGACCGCAAGCTCCTTCTGAGTGGCGGCGGCTTCGGGAGTGAGTTGGTGGTCCCACAACTGGCCGGCCAGTTCCCGCGTTGAATGATCGCAATCCGCGGGCAGAACGAGCGGCTGTTCGCGATCAACGCTTCTGCGGGCCGATTGCCGATGGCGGCGATGCGCATCAATGATCCGGTCGCGGGCAATGTGGCGCAGCCAGAGATGGAAGGGGAGCAGAGGGTTGGCCAGGTACCGCTGGATGCGCCGGTTCGCCTCGACGAACACGTCCTGCACCACATCGCTCACATCCAGCCGCCGCTGGATCCGCTGGTCCAGGCGGATCTGCACCAGACGGTGGACGGCCGCGCGATGACGCTCCATCAGCCGGTTGATGGCGCCATCGTCCCCGTTTCGCGCTTCGCGAAGGAGTTCCTCGGTCCTGTCGGGATCTGGCCAGTTCGAGGCCATCGAGCTTTCCTCTCGCCAACTCGCGCTGGCTCTTCGGACGGATCAGGCAATCCGTCCTGCTTGGGTATCGCGCCCCTCGCACGCCCGATACCCGATCCGACCCACTGGATCGAGCACTTCTTCAACGCGCCGCAAAATGACGGGCTGGACCCTCAATCGCATTATCCTCAGGGCGTCGGTAAAACAGCAAGGTGTCGCGGTTTGCCTCGACCGGAGAGCTGCGAAAGTAGGCAGCGGGGCGGGACGGGAAAAGAGTGAAAAAAGGAACGATTTTCTGTTTCAAGTACTGAACGCGGAAGCCGCTGCAACTGCTACACTTAAGGCTCGCAGCCGTTACCCCACGCGGACACTTCTGTTAAAAAAGACAGCGGTGCAAATCTGCCGGGTTCTCGGCCTCGTCTAGATTCGTGAAGAGGCGTTGCGTGGCCAGAGTAGCGCGAAACTTCAGTTCCGCCAATTCGACTGCGGACACTGCTGCGCTGGAGGAAGTCTTCGAGCAGTATCAGGCTGAATTGCTGGGAACACTCTACTATCTGGTCGGCAATACGGAGGATGCCCGCGACGCCCTGCAGGAAACCTTCATCAAATGCTGGCGGCACCAGGATCAGTTGGTGGAAGTTCAGAACATCAAGGCCTGGGTCTTTCGTATCGCGCTGAACACGGGCCGCGATTTGCGGCAGACCGCGTGGCGCAGAAAACGTCAGTCGTTGCCGGACGACGAGTCGATGATTGAAAGCAGGCAGAACGGGCCATCGAGTCAGGCGGCCCGGAACGAACAGATCCAGCGGGTGCAGACGGCTTTGCGGGATCTGGCTGAAGAGGAGCAGGAGGTCTTTCTTCTGCGGCAGAACGGGGACATGACCTACGAGGAAATATCCGATTCGCTGGGCGTGCCGACCGGCACCGTCAAGACCCGCATGCGGCGCGCCCTGATGAAATTGCGTGAGGCCCTGGCCGAAACCTAGGCAAGGCGGTTGGCCAGGAAACCCATGGACCATCAAGAAGACCGCGAACAATTACTGTGGGAATTCGTTTATGGCCTGCTCCCGGAGCGGGACGCGGCGGAACTGCGCAAACTGATTACGTCGGATCCCGAAGTGGCCCGAGAGTACGTGCGTGTCAAGCAGCGATCCGAACTGGTCGCCGACGCAGCGCGAGTCGAGGTTCCGCCCATCGAATTGCAGAAGCCCACGCGGCGGAGCGTCGTGTTGTCCCGCACTTTGCGGTCACTCGGCACCAGCCAGTTCCGTTCGATCGCAGCCAAGGCGGGCAATGTTCTGATCGCCGCCGCTGCTGCCGTGCTGCTTTGCATGATCGGGTATGGCTACGTTCAGCCCCGGACAAGGTCGGTTGCTCAACCGGTGGCCGTCGATCTGGTTCGCGCGGAAGTCTGCGGGCCGCGGGCGATCAATCCGGAAACCTCGAATCTGTTCTCCGTGCAGACGAATTCCGTTTCCGGCCAGCCGCTGTCGACTCGTGTGACTTGGAGTTTCCACGATGCGCGCGGCAATGCTCAGCTTCAGCAGGAACTGGTGACCGACACGCTGGGACGGGGGCAGATCGAGTTGCCTCGGTCGCTCGCTCGATCCGCGGTGGAGTTGAAGGTCCGGGCGGGCGACTCAGGAGAATCCGCCTTCGCGGCCAATCTGACTCAGGCCGAACCGCGGCAGATGACTTACATCGCGCTGGATAAACGCGAGTACCGGCCCGGCGAAACGATTCAGTATCGCTCCGTCACGCTCTCGCAATTGGGGCTGGTTTCCGATCACGAATCGACCGTTGAGTTCCGAGTGAAAGCTGCGGGACAGGACACGTCGCTGGCCGGACCGCAGCAGGTGCAGACTCGTCGGGGAGTCAGCGCGGGTTCACTTCCGCTTCCGGCCAAGACGGCACCCGGCAAATACCGACTTGTGGCAAGCAGTCCTGCGGCCGAGTTCGATGGTGCGGTCGCGAATTTCGTCGTGCGGGATCCGCGGGATTTGGACGTGAAACTGCAGCTCGCACGGAATCGTCAAGCGAACGGGGATGAAGTCGTCGGCCAGATTCAGGTCTTTCGCGCAAGCGGCGAACCGGCTTCGGGGGCCAAGCTGAAAGCCGACGCAACCGTTGATGACCGGTCCGCGGTCGCAGTCTCCGAACCCGCGCTGGCCGATAGCGAGGGAATGGGGGAAGTACGTCTTCAATTGCGGCCCGAGCACTCGAACCGGCCGGGCATCGTCAATCTGCAGGTCACAGATCGCGATGGCGAAGCGACACTCGCGCAGCAGATTCCTGCCGACGGTCCGGAAGTCGATATCAAGTTCTATCCGGAAGGCGGCGAACTCGCGGCCGGGTTTGCGAACCGCGTCTATTTCACTTCCCGCACCCGTGCCGGCGAACCCGTCGAACTGACGGGCAGCGTTGTCGACAGCAATCGCAAGGAAGTCGCAGCGGCCCGGACGACAAGTGACGGGCGAGGCGTCTTCACGATAACTCCGGAAATGGGAGCGGACTATCGCCTCGAGTTGCCGAGTTCGGCACAGATCGAAGTTGCCCCGATTCCTTTGCCATCGCCCTCCCGCGCTCGCGCGAACCTGAATGTTGAGCAGGCCGTGTTGCCTGCCGGTTCGCCCGTGACGGCGGAGTTGCGAGCGGACCAACCCGAACCGAGGCTGCTTGTGGTTGCTTACTGCCGCGGCGTGCTCGTGGGCCAGCAGTGGATCGGCGAGGCCGGCTATGGCCGGCAGGAGGGAGGATACGCGTGTCGATTGCAGGTGCCTCTGTCTGCGGAGGCCAGCGGTGCGATTCGACTCGTGGCTTTCGATTATCAGGACCAGCCTCCCGTGGCTCTTTCGGAGCGGCTTGTCTTCCGTCGTCCGGCGCGTCGAGTGAATCTGAAAGTCGAACCGGTTGCGGCCGCCGGCCGGCATCGGCTGCGATTCGAATCAACCGACCAACAGATGCGTCCCCTTGAGGCGGTGCTCGGAGTTCAAGTCACTCGAATCGCATCGGGCCGCGTTGGCTCGAACGAACTCGCGATGGCGCCCTATTACTATCTGGCGATGGAACTCGATCGCCCTCAGGAAATAGGCGACGGGCTTCGGTATCTTGACGAAACGCCGGAAGCCGCGGAGGAATTGGAGTTGCTCCTGGGCACTCAGTCCGCGCATCGTGTTCGCCTGGCCAGAGTCTCGATGTTCGCTCAATCCAGCCCGATCCGCCTGCCGACCTCCGCCGGGCAGGAAGTCTCCAGAGGCCGATCTCCGGAATCTCGCGCCGATCAGGAGTCTCTTGTCCCGGCCGCCGAAGATCTTCTCGCGAGTGTGGCGGTCAGCCCGCCTGAATTGGCCTCGCCTGTTCTGTTCAGCAACGCCGCCGAACTGGAGAGTGCCGCCCGGGTCGCGGAGCAGCCCGCGTGGGAGTTGGATCTGGCATTCCTGGGCAGGTTACTGGTTTGGGGTGGAGCTGCGCTCGCCGTCTTGGCAATCGTCTTCGCTGTGCTGAGATATCCGCAACGCTCGCTTTATCTGGCCCCGATCTATGCCACGTCCCTCGGCGCGTTGGTCGTCGGCGCGATGTGGATTTCGGAGCGTCCGGCAGGCGAAAGGCAGCTCGCGTTGGCGCCCCAATCGCCGGCGATCGAGGGGCTTCGCGAACACGCATTGGCGGAGAGGGAGGCGTCCGGCACGGAAGGGCTCGCTGCCGGCCGGCTCGTCAAGCAGAACGCCCCGGAGACAAGCGTCGAAAGGAACGAAAGCAAGGATGTATTGCAGGACTTCGCTGCAGCCGCGCCGCCGGCGCCGTCCGCTCCGCGCGAGGAAGTGGCGGAGCGCAGGAAGCCGGACGCTGCGATGGGGCTGACACGCCAGCCATCCCCGCCTTCGCCTGCGAAGTCCGATGAGATCGGCTCGGCATTTGGAATGCCGGAAATGGCGCCGGGCATGGCGCCCGGCATGGCAGGTAACGCGATGGGAGCCGGTGCCGCCGGCGGGTACGGTGGTGCGATGGGAGCCGGTGCCGCCGGCGGGTACGGTGGTGCGCCGGGCGCTTTGGGTGGCGGTGTTGCCATGAAAGCGGCACCTCCGGAGGAGAGTGCGCCTCCCGCTCCGGCAGCACCCGCTCCGGCAGCACCCGCTCCGGCAGCACCCGCTCCACCGGCATCCGCGGGAACGGTTGACAAATTTGCCGACAATGCCAAGGGTAAAGCAGAAATGTCGTTTCCGGCTGCGGAAGCACCTGCGCCGAGTCCCGCAGCAGGTGTCGCACCAGAGCCGAGTCCTGCTCCGGCGGCGGCACCGGCTCTTGCCGACCAGCTGCAAATGTCGAAGGCTGCGACGCCGTCGGCGCCACGGCGAGACCCGGCGCCGATGGGAAGAATGAGCCGAGCGGCGGGGGGCGAGCAGAGTCGCGATAACAAAATGCTCGAACAACTTCAGAGGCGATTCATGTTCGCGCCCGAAGTGACTCTGGCATGGCTGCCGCGATTGGAGCTGAACGAGAACGGAAAAACGACCGTCGATTTGCCCAAGGCAGGAGCGGCTCGAGTTCGCGTGCGGGCCGATGCGCACTCCGATGGTCATCTCGGTTCGGTCGACATGACGCTCGACCTGCCGGACCCGACGTCGCGTTGATGATCGTCGCGAGCCGACTCGCTCACAGCAGTTCCGCCAATGCCGAAACCAGCGCGTCGATTTCTTTCGTGTCGTTATACAAGTGGCACGAAACGCGTATCGATCGCTGCCCCTTCCAATCCACGATCGGAACCTCGATCTGATACTGCCGCCAGAGCTCGTCTTGAAGTTGTGCCGCGTTTCCCGGAGGCAGCGGGACGCTGGCCATCGACACGTACCAGTCCATCGAATCGGGAATCCACGGGGTTTGTCGAGTGAGCTCGACGAGTCGCTGCCGCGCATAGCGGGCCAGAGAATGGGTCTTCTGTCGAAATGTCTCGAGCCCGACCGACTCGATGAATTCGATCGCGGGCTTGATGGCGAGGAAGGCCGACGGATCGCGGGTGCCGATCCACGCAAAGTCGTCATCCCACGTTCGGATTTCGGTCGGCGGCAGTCGCCCCCAACTCAGCACGGGAGGCTGCACCTGCGCCTGCTGACGCGGCGACACGTAAAGGAACCCGCTGCCGAAAGGCGCGCAGAGCCACTTGTGGCAGCTTGCCGTGTAGAAGTCGCAATCCAGGGCGTCGAGGTCCACGGGCAACTGCACCAGCGCGTGCGGTCCGTCCACGCAGACGGCGATTCCGCGTCTGCGCGCCATCGCGCAGATTTCGGCGACGGGCAGCGTCCATGCGGTTGGCGAGGTGATGTGGCTGACGACGATCATTCGCGTTCTGTCCGTGATGCGGGACGCGATCGCGTCGATGATCTGCCCGGGCGACTCGGCGGGCAGCGGTAACTCGGCAATCACCGGCTCCTCGGCTCCGGCCTTTGCGCAGGCCCGCTTCCAGATTCGCAGTACGGCTCCGTATTCGTGATCGGTCAGCAGGACTTCGTCGCGAGGCTGCAACGGGAAACTGGCCGCGACCACATTCATCGCATAGGTGGCATTGTCCACCATCGCCAGGTTTTCCGGGCGGGTGCCGAGGAATCGCGCCAGGACGCCTCGGCTTTCGAACCAGGCCGGTTCAAGCCGGCGGCAGAAAAAATCCATGGGCTGCGCATCGAGCTCGCTGCGCCATCGCCGTTGTTCCGCTTGAACCGGATGCGGCGGGGGGCCGAAAGAACCGTGGTTCAAATAGACCGTGTCCGGGCGCAGATGCCACTGCGATCGCCACGGGTTGGCATCTTCGGTCGAGATTACCGTCAAGGCATGCTCCTTTCCGCGTCGTTGTCACCGCTATAATAGCCGCTTTCCCGCCAGAGATCGCCCGCCCGTTTTTCAACCGCACCGAGGTTCACAGCCACAGAGCGAGGTGAAGTCATGCGTGCCCTGTTTGCACTGCTGATGATGTTTGCGAGTCAGGCGTCGGGAGCCGATGCGCCCATCAATCCGATTCCGCGAGCCGTACTCGTTCTCGATACAAAGCGATGGGACTTCGACAAGAGCGAAGAGGGCTGGGCGGCTCAGAATCAGTGTGTGGTGCGCCACGAAGGCGGATCGCTGAGCGTGAAATCGCAGGGCGAAGATCCGTTTCTTCACATTCCGGTCGATATGCCCGGCGGGCAGATTCTGATTCGCATGAAGGCGCGAGGCACGACAGCCGGCGCGGGGATCATCTTCTGGACCACCGACAAGTCGCCGCGGGGCGAGGACAAGACTTCGCACTTTCCGCTGACGAGCGACGGCCAATGGCACGAGTACGAAACGCGATTCACAGCGGACGGTCGAATCATCGATGTGCGGCTCGATCCCGGCAGCAGCCCGGGCGATTTCGAAATCGATTGGATGGAACTTATTCACGAAGAGCCGCATCCGCTGACGATCGATCGATGCGAGCAGCTGGCGGATCGCGTCCGGTTTCTTGTGACAAATCACCGCGAAACGCCCCTGTCGTTCGCCGCGAATGGGGCCGGGCATGATGCGGCGGGATCGCAGACCGTCTCCGTCGATGTGCCGTTGGCGAACAAGCGGCCGCTGGAACAGGCTTCTCTCGAGATCACATCGGATGGCCTGCCGCCGGTGCGCCGCACGGTCTTCGTGCACAATGCGTCGATTCAGGCCGAATGGCTCGTGCAGCAGGGAAACGGCTTTCAATTGCGGATCGCGCGAGATGGTTCGATGGCCCGCATCGAGCGAGGGGATGAACTGCTCGCCATCGTCGCGCCTCTGGTTCATCGCGACGACAAGGTGCCGTCGCTGAAGTTGACCAAGGAGGGTGCAGTCGCCGAATTCGAGGGAGACGGAGTGCGGCTCACCGTGCAGGCGGCAAACGACGCGATCCAGTTTTCAGCCGAGGGAAGGGACGAGTGGGTCGGCCCTTCGGTGCGAGTGATGGGGGGACTCGAGCAGGGGCTGCTTGCCGGACTCGAGTATCTCGGCAAAGGCGAACACAGTTCCACGGCCATCGACGTCGAGACCGAAGAGCATCTTCGGTTTGCTCCCGATCCGCTGAAAGTGACGATGCCGCTGATGGCGTATGTTACCGACAAATCGTCCATTGCGATGACCTGGGCGGACATGGCTTTGCAGCCCCTCTATGCGACGCCGAACTACTTCGACAATACCGACGATCACTTCATGTCGCTGCGGGGAAGAAAGATCGACGCCACGATCCGCGTTGCAAAGGGACCGCTCGAGGATGCGATCGTGTGGGCCGTCAAGCAGAAGGGGCTGCCGCCGGTGCCGGCGCCGCCGCGCACGGTCGAGGAACAGAACAAGCTCTGCCTGCAGGCTTTGTCGGGGCCGCTCAAGACGGACGAAGGCTGGGGACATTGTGCCGAGGAGAGTTGGCCGCGCCATTTCTTTTCTGCGATGCCGTCGACGATCTTCCGCTTGACCGGCGAGATTCCCGCCGTGCCGAAACTCGTGCGGGGCGGATCGCATGTCGATAACGACGCGGCTTTCTTTCTGACCGGCCGCGCAGAGCAGTGGCGAAAAGAGAAAGCCCGCGAGATCCAGGGATTGATTGCGGCACAGTTGCCCGATGGTTCGTATCGATACGCTGGCCGGTTCCGCAGAGGACATTTCGAGGATACGGCGAGCGGCATCTGCTCGCACCCGGCGTCGATCCTGCTCGAGTACGCGTGGCTGACGGGCGATGAGAAGGCCCGTGATGCGGGGCTGAAGACGCTTGAATTCATGAAGCGATTTCGCACTCCGCGCGGGGCTCAGACCTGGGAAGTGCCTTTGCACACGCCGGACCAACTCGCATCGGCTTCGCTTGTGTCGGCTTATGTGCGGGGCTTTCAGTTGACCGGCAACCAGGACTACCTGCAGTGCGCACGCAAATGGGCGATTTCCGGCGTTCCGTTCACGTACCTGTGGGGACGCTATCCCATCATGCTGTACGGGACGCCGCCGGTTTACGGTTCGACGCATTGGCGCGGTACGTGCTGGATGGGCCGGCCGGTGCAATGGGTTGGCGGAGTCTATGCGTACGCGCTCACGAAGCTCGCGCCGTACGACAAGACGCTGGATTGGAATCAACTGGCTCGAGGCATCCTCGTCACGGCCGAGCAGATGCAGTATCCGGACGGTCCTTATGCGGGATTGCTGCCCGATGCTTTCGACATCGCTCAGCAGGAACGGGTGCCCACGCATATTAATCCGTGTGCGTTGGTCAGTCTGCGATTGGTTCTCGATGGAAAGCTGGATTCGCTCGCTGTTGCCAACGACGCCAGGCATCGGGTTGTCTCGCCGTTTCCCGTCGCAATCAAGCAGGGAAAGGCCATTGTCTCGGGACGCAAAGGCATCAAGTACCAGTTGCTCGTCGACGGACAGCGAATCATCGACGTCGATTCGCAAGGAGATGACACCGTCCAAATCGATCCGTTTGTGGAAGCCCTCGACCGTCCGATTCTCAAGGAAGGGGAAGCTCGCACGCAGACCGACATGTTCGTCCAGGCCCGGATTCCCGAGTTGAAGATGTCGGCCGATGCCGAGTCGTGGCAGCGTGACGCTGAACAACTAAGGCAGCGGGTGTTGGACGACGTTATCTTTCGCGGCGTTCCCGACGAGTGGCGACGCGCGAAACCGCAAGTGGTCTGGGACGAGACAATTGCTACTGCTCACGGTTACAAGCTGCGGAAATTCCGCTTCGAGGCGCTGCCCGGTTTGTGGATTCCCGCAGTGCTTTACGAGCCGGATCGGATCGAAGGCAAAGTGCCGGTGGTTTTGAACGTGAACGGCCATGCCATTACCGGCAAGCAGACACCTTACAAGCAGATCCGCTGTATCAATATCGCGAAGCGCGGAATGCTGGCCTTGAATCTCGAGTGGGTCGGCATGGGACAGTTGCAGGGGGGCGTCTACTCGCACAATCACCTGGCGATGCTGGATCTTTGCGGGCGCAGCGGCGTAAGCGTCTTCTATCTCGCGATGGCCCGTGGTCTGGACGTGCTGCTCGACCATCCGAGCGCGGACTTGAATCGTGTCGCGGTAACGGGACTGTCGGGCGGCGGTTGGCAGACAATCATCCTCAGTTCGCTCGATACGCGCGTAAAACTGGCAGTGCCCGTGGCAGGGCACAGTTCGCTCAAGCAGCGCATACCCAACCGCAGCAGCATCGGCGATCTCGAACAGAATCCGGTCGATCTCGTTTCGATCGCGGACTACGCACACCTGACCGCGATGATGGCTCCTCGCCCGACCCTGCTGATCTACAACGCCAAGGACGACTGCTGCTTTGTTGCGGATACCGTGAAGGCCAGCACGTATGATCCGGTTGTGCCTTTCTTTGAACAGGCAAAGGCTGCGGGTTCGCTGGAATACTACGTCAATCAGGACCCGGGCACTCACAACTACGAGCGGGACAACCGTCAGCAGTTCTATCGCTTTATCCACAAGCACTTTCTGGCCGGCCAGAACTCGAGCGACGACGAGATGCCGTCCGAGGCGGAAGTGCAGACGGCCGAAGCTCTGCACGTGCCTCTGCCCGACGGCAACGCGAACTTCCTGTCGCTCGCTGCGAAAGCCGCTGAAACACTTCCCAGGTCGGAGCCGAACGCATCGCCCGCGTCGCGCCGCGAACGGCTTCGGTCGGTGCTGCGCTGCGGTGAGCTTGCGGCCAAGATCGAGGCGTGTGGTCCGGAGGAATCCGTTGCCGGAAAGACGATCACTCGATTGCGCATCGCGATGGGCATGGAGTGGGCTATTCCGGCCGTTGTCATCGGCACGGAATCTTCCTCCCGCGATACGCTGCTTGTTGCCGATGGGGGCTTTGCATCCGCGTTTGCCAGGATCGAGGAACTCGTCGCATCCGGCAGTCGCGTGATTGCGATCGATCCGGTGTTGTTCGGTCAGGCCAGACCGGATGCATCGCTTGCGCAGGACGCCATGATTCTCGGAACGGTCGGCCAGCGTCCGCTGGGAATCCAGGTCGCGCAGATCCTCGCCTCGATCGAAGCGTATCGCACGTTGAAGAGCATGCAACGCGTCGATGTCGTGACGGTTGGCCCGCGCAGCGGGCTTGTCGCGCTGTGTTCCGCGGCACTGCGACCGGAGGCGTTCGGTCGAGTCATGACGGAAGGAATGCCCGACACCCTCAAGGCGTTTCTGCAGCCCGGAGCGAGTTATGACCAGACGCCCGAAGCCTACTGCTTCGGATTGCTGGAGTGGTTTGACCGCAAAGACCTCGAGCAACTTGCCGCGGCGATGCATCCGTAGGGGGTGTCAAGCTCGCCGGAACACACCTTCCATTGCGCAGGACATCTTCGGCGAGCGCGGGCACACCAGAATGGCTCTCCCCTTGTGCACGCCGCATTCTGGTGTGCCCTCGCTCGCGGTTACGCCTTCTCGTGAATCAAGCCTTTGTGCCGCGAGCTTGACACACCCTACAAGTGCTGGCCAGAGAATGAACCACGGAGGTCACGGAGAGGATGAGTCCTGCGTAGTACTCCGTGTTCCACCCATGTTCATCCGTGGCCTCTTCCCCGCCAAGACTCCGCGTCAAAAATCCGCCGGCAGAACTTGACCGTCGTCGATCATCAAGAGTTTCTGCCAGACGTCAGGCGCCGTCTTTGACGGAATGAACCGCACGGATCCGTCGCCGAACAGTGTGACAAATCCTTCGGCGGATTGGCCCGCCAGTCCGGCAACGGGGTTCTCTTTCTGGAAAGGGATGCCTTCCGGTTTGGTCCAGGGAACCGCATGCTGGTCATCTACCTCGAGCACGAGGATTGTGTTCGAGGTGCCGTCGGTGATCTGCTTGATTTCAACGCCGTTCTTGGGCGGGAAAGCCGTATGCTCGCCGGTCATTTCGCGGTAGACGGTCTGGCCCTGCCCCTTTCGGGAGCCTGGAGACTTGAATACGGCCGGCATTTCGGCAATCAGCGTTCGGTTATGTTCGCTGTCCCACGGTTCGTTCAGATGAAACTTCTCGTACAGCTCTTTCTGATCCAGATACGGCAGGATCTGGACCCGCCAGCTCAACAACGGCTTTCCGTTTGCATCAAACGTCGCGCCGGACGGAAACTTTTTCTGTGCATCGTGGAAGATGTGCATTGCCAGGCCGATCTGCTTCATGTTGTTCATGGACTGGCTGCGGCTGGCACTCTGACGCGCTGCCTCGACCGCCGGGCGGACAGCCGCAACCGCTGCGCCAAGTGTTGCGTCGGCGGATTCCACATTCAGTACGAGTTGGCTTCCCCTGACTTGCGGCAACAGGGCAGCGAGCAACTTCGCCAGATCGGGATTGCCCTGGCCGCCGGCCAGTTTCAGGACGATCGGCTGTAATTCCGCCAGTTTCGCACACAACGCGGCTGCGGCGGCCGCATCTTTTGACTGTATCGTGATGTTCAACGACGTCTTGGGTGGCAGGTCGATGCCGACAGCCAGCCAGATCATTCCCTGCGTGACGATCGTGCTCGGACCGCCGCCGATCTGCGCGGGCAATTCCGGCTGCATTTGTTCGATGACACGCCGATCGTCGTCGCTCAGCGTCGCTACGACTTGAAGTGCCTTGTCCCCGATTGCGCGAAACGCCTCGGCCAGTTCGGGATGGTCCGCGGGCGCCAGTTGTTTCAGCCTCGTGATCACGCGCGGTGATGCGACGACGATCGATCCGCGGATCGATTCCGGCTTTCTGTTGGGGGCCCACGAGAGGGCTTCTTCGAGTGCCTTGATATCGATGCCCGCGGCATCCGGAATCACGATTGCCGGACCTTCCTGCGGCAAATCGCTCAATGAGACAAGCACATAGAGGTCTTTGACGCCGGCCTTTTGCAGCGACTGATGTACACGCTGGGCGGTGGCCCGCACCGGTTCGGCTTCGGCCGCCGCGTCGGGCAACAGCTTCGCGAGCTTTTCGGAAACAGCGGCGACGTCGATGCGAGTCAGGTCGATGCGTGCCAGGGTGACCCTGCCGCCCTCGAGAAACGGCGAGATGGCTTTAGCGTCATCGACAGCCTTGTCGGCGCCTCTCAGCGGCGCGCATGCGGCGATCGTTATCAAGAGGGGAATTGCGTTTCGAAACAAACGTCTCATATTCGGAATCTCCGTTTCAAGGACGAGCCATTTTGATCTCATAGTTGGACCGTCTGCCGGAGAGTTCGGAGCCCTGCAGGTGCGCCGTGTCTCCCTCGACTCGATATTCAAACGGCTTGTTCGTCGCCGGATCCAGGGGCACGGTAACGGCGGTTACGTCTGACAACTGCTTGGGCAACTGGCCTTCATGCCCGGCGGCGTGAATTCGCAGTGCTTCGATCACTCGCAGTTCGGCGATTTGCTGGTCCATTCGAGTAATCCTCGCTCGCACAGCGCCGATTGCCGGAAGCAGCATACTGGCCACCGGCAGCACTTCACGTCCTTCGGTCGCGGCGGCCCGAAGTTTCGCTTCGGCCGTCGAAAGGCCGGCGGCTCCTTCCGAATCAGGGATGTAAAACCACTTGCAAAGGTCGTCGCGCAGTTCCTCGAACGTGCGCATCGTGTCGATCAGCACCACCTGGGCCACCGGCATGGCATCGACTTTGTCCTGCGGCATCCCTTGCCCGATCAACCTAGCTTTGGCCCCCGGGAAACCGCGAAGGCACAGCGCGGTGACGGCTTCGGGGGCGGTGGCCGCGCCGGGCTGATTCGGGGCAGCCAGGGAGAAAATCTTCTGCCAGAATCGCACGAGGATCTGCCGCCACTCATCAGGGCTGTGCTGGGCTTTCTCGACGTCGCGCAGTTCGGGGAAGGTGAACACAAGTGCGTTCATCTCCGCCTCGAGCGCGCGGCGCATATCCACCCACGGGCGCTGCAGCATGGTCAGTGCCCAATAAAGATTCGGGGCGTCAGGCTGCTGAATGAACTGCGTCACCTGCTCGCACATGACTGCACTGACCGCGATACCCACAAGCCCGTTGATGATCGTCTCGCCCGCAGCCGCGTGCTGGCCGATTGCAAACCCGGACTGAAGCGACTTGATTGCGTCGTCAAACTGCCCGCGAGCGATCTGGATCCGGGCCTGTGTTGCCAGCAGGCGGGCGAACTCCCGGGTCTGCTGCAGGTCGGGCAGCAGGATCTCGTAGAAGGGCTCCTCGCGCAGCGGCAGTTGCCAGTCGCAGTATTCGCACCGCGCCGCCCGCTCCAGGTGGTATCGAACGGTCCTCGGAAGCTGGACGACGTCTCCCTTGCGAAGTTCGTCGAGCGGAGCCGACCGCAACTTCTCGAACTTCTCGAGCAGCTCTTTGTTGCTGAAAAACGGAATCTGTTCGGCCGTCACTTTGCCGTAATAGACGGCCGCGTTCTCCTTGATGCGATCCGCGAAGGGGGGCAAAAGCTGATATTTCAGCGCCGGCTTTGCCTCTGCGGCCGGATGAAGGGTCAACCGCACGACTTGGTCGTCGTCCTGCGCCGCGGCGCAGATGGACGGCACGAGGGCGAGCAGCAGGAAGCACGCCGTTCGAAGGTGAAACGCGATCATGAATTTGCTCCGGAAACTCCAGAACGAAACAGCCCCGTACAAGTCAATCCGCAGAGGCACAGGTTAACCAACGACGATCACCGCCGGCGCGCACGCAGCGACCGAAAAAAATCCGAATTCGTGCGGAAACCTGCGCGCGGTTCTTCATCCATGTTTATCCGGTGTCCATCCGTGGTCTCCTCTTCCCCCCCTTGGCTACTGTTTGGGCGGGGCCTTGCCGCCCATCGTGATGAACTCCTCGCGGCTCAGTTCACCATTCTTGTCGGTGTCGAAGGCGGTCCATCGCTGGGCGGCCTGTTCGGGGTCGGGTTGATTGACCATGAACTCCTCGCGAGTCAGCTTGCCGTCCTGATTCGCGTCCCGTTTCGCGAACATCGCGGCGCGGTCCTGCGGCGGCTGTTTGCGGGCGGCCTGTTTGCCGGCAGGGTTCGGTCGGGCCGAGGCAGCAGGCACCGGTGCCGTTTGGGCGGGGAGCAGCTTCGTCAGGGCTTCGACCGTTTCACGCTGCTCGGCGCGGTTCGCGAGATTGACGGTTTCGTTTCCGTCTTTGATTTCGTCGTACAGTTCCGCTGCGACCGTCTCACCTGTCTTGCGATCTCGCCACAGTGTCAAGCGATACTGTTCGTTCCGCACGCTGTATCCCATCAGAGTCCGGTTGCCGGCCTGTGCTCCGGCCCGCGGGAATTGACTGATTGCGGGCTTCCGGGTCGGCAGCGAGGGATTCTCCAGTTGCGGCTTGAGGCTCAATCCGTCGAGGCCGGCGGGAATCGGCAGTCCGCACACGTCGGCGAGCGTCGGATAGACGTCCAGGAACTCGACTGGCGCCGCGCATCGTCCCTTCATGCCGGGCACGCTGATCAGCAGCGGGACTCGCGTGGCGATCTCGAAGTTTGTGTGCTTGTGCCACAGGCCGTGTTCGCCCAGCTGCCAGCCATGGTCGCCCCACAGAACAATGACCGTATTGTCCGAAAGGCCTTCGCGGTCCAGTGCGTCAAGCAGTTTGCCGACCTGCGCGTCGAAGTAGCTGACGCACGCGTAGTAACCGTGGCGCAGTTGTTTTGCGAAATCCTCCGGGATCGGGTTGCCCTTGGGAACGTTGGCGTAAGAGTGCAGTTCTCCGTTGTCGTGTCCGGCATAGATCGGGGCACCGTCGGGAAGCCGGTCTGTCGGTGACCCCGGGATCTTGTCGGTATCATAGAGGTCCCAGTATTTCTTCGGTGCGACGAAGGGAAGGTGCGGTTTCAGGAAACCGACTGCGAAAAAGAAGGGCTCTTTTCGCTGCTTCAGTTGGGAAAGGCGTCTGACAGCTTCCGCGGCCGTGTAACCATCGGGCAACTCTTCGTCGGATTTCGGGCTGGCTTCAAACGCGTTTCCCCGAGGACGCTGGCCCGCCTTTGCGCCGGACAATGGCTTGTCGTTGTCCTTTGGCATGGCTGCCGCCGAGTATTCCCGAACGCCGGGCCCAACGTTCTTGACGATGCGCTTGGTCCAGTCCACCGGATCGGTATCGATCGTCTGGCCACTCGGATACCAATGCGGCTCGCTCCAGGAGCGGCCGTCCTCGAATCCGTGATGATAGATCTTGCTCAGCGCCGAGCAGTAATAGCCGTTCGCCTTGAAGTGCTGAGGAAGCGTAATCGCGTCGGGCAGCGCGACGCGGAAGTGCGTCTCCAGGTCCCAGACCCGCGTGGCGTCCGGCCGGCGACCGGTCATCAGCGAACTGCGGGTGGGACTGCACACCGCCTGCTGGCAGTACGCATGTTCGAACACGACGCCGCGGGCCGCGAGCCGGTCTATGTTCGGCGTCTTGACCACGGTGTTACCGTAACAACCCAATTCCGGACGCAGATCGTCCACTGCAATGAAGAGGACGTTCAACGGCCGGGCCGGCGTCTCGGCGGCGGTTTGCCGAAGCGAAACTAACATCGTTGCTGCGGCGAAGATGAACGAACAATGCTTTACCATTTGATTGTTCCTCAATTTGAAGGCTGTTTTTCGTACTGAATCAGCACCGAGCCCGGCTGAGTGTCGATGTGTATTGTGCGATGAGCCAGCTCACGACCGCTCATGACCTGAGGCTTGGCGTGATTGTACGTCTCGCCGGTCATGCTGACCGCGTATTGTGCATCGGGCAGTATATTCTCCAGGGCAATGTCATGATCCGCATCAGGGCTTCCGGGGCGGCGAAACACGAAGGCGCATCCGCGGCCGAGATCGGGCCGGTCGAGTTGGTAAGCGTACCAGTCTTCCTGGCGCGTCGTCAGCGGCATCAGCGGATAGATGTCGCCGAGGAACAGCGGCCGCAGCGACTTCAACTCGGCAATCGCATCGCGGGCCATATCCGCTGAAAACGTCGGGCCTGCCGTATCGGTATAGATGACGATTCCGAGACTCATCGCGCTGCGGAAGCTGTAGGGGCGCAGGTCCCACACGGGCCCGGTGTGCAGCGGGTAATAAAGCGACAGGCCGGTGACCATGACCTGATCGGCTCGCCCCATCATCGGCCAATGCGGTACGTCCTTCAGGCCTTCGCCGACATCGTTGAAATCGCTTCGCCATAGGCAATATGCCAAAGGAGCCGTTTCGATATCGATCCGTCGGCCGCCGCCCGAGCAGTTGTCGATCAGCATGCCCCGGTTGCGCCGTTTCAGTTCCGACCAGAAATCGTAGAAGCCCTCGATGTGCTTCATTTCGGCGATGCCGATGCGATCGTCGCTTTCCTCGGGGGGCATGCCCGTGCCGAAGTCCTCGCGATAAACGTCAAAATCCCATTCGCGCCGCCGATCGGAAAGCCATGCGATGAGCGATTCGCGCGCTGCCGGATCGCCGAGATTCCACACACCGGACTTTTCCTTGCCCCCGCCGTGGATGAACTGCGGGTAATCGCGCGCCCATTGAGTGCCCGCGTTGATGTGCAGCGGCGCGAACCAGAGGATGAACTTGAGTCCGCGCTGGTGGGCCGCGTCGGCCAGCGGCTTCAGGCCGCCTGGAAAATCGGCGGGACGCGGATACCAGTTGCCGATATTTCCGTCGTACCAGGGTTGCGGAAACCAGTACGCATCCATCCAGTAAGCCTCGGCGCCCCATTGGGCAGCCCGGGAAATCAGCGACAACTCGCCGGCTTGATTCAGAAGATCCAGCGGCTTCTTTTCCCGCGCCGAACGAAGCCACAGACCGGCCACCGAGTTCGTGGCAGCCGGAGGAATCGCCGGGCCCGCTTCGTCACGGGGAACGTAATGAGCGAGCATCAATCGGCGGAACGCGTTGTTGCCGTCGATAAGCCTGCCCTTGTAACGCAGGAGCACCATGCGGGGAGTGCGTATCCGCTCGCCGGGTTTCAGCACGAAATGAGTCGTCTGCATTCCCGCCGCCACTCGAACCGCTCCGGACTGCTCGTGCGAGAAACTCGCCTTCCACCGCCCGGTCCACCCGACCGCGACGACCCACCCCGCATCCTCGCGCGACAGGTTGAAGAAGGGCAGGCAGGCAGTGTCCGAAGATGTTGCCGCGAATTCGCGTGGCGCACCCGCTGCAAGCGGTTCGTCATGAGGCAGAAACGAATGCTCCGTGCACCCGTCGCCGTTCGACCATCGCAGCGTCGGGTTCGCATTTGCGGAAACCGCCGGCAGCAACTCGGCATCGATCGGCAGCAAGTCCTCGATGACCGGCGTGTCCGCCTTGCCCGTATTGCTCAAGCGGCAGACCCAATCCACGGCCGCCGCGTCGCGAAACTGCGTGCATTCAACCTCGAGTTGCAGACCCGTCTTCGGGTCGAGCCACGTAACAGTGCGCCGCTCGCCTTCGGGGACGGACTTCGCGTCTTCGGTTCGTTGCCAGTCGGGTAGAAACCGGTCGGACGATTGCCCGCCGTAGATAAACGAAACGGCGACGTTGGACCGGTTGGTATGTTTCGCAATGAAACGCAGCGTGTCGACGAACTGCTTCGTGCCGTCAGGGTATGTTATTGCGGCATCCGCCCATACACATTGATCGTGGCTGCGTCCGTTGCCGCCGTCATCGGTTTCGAGAGAAAATTCCCGCGCATTCTCGATGGGAACCCGGATCGACAGCGGGCCGTCTTTCAGTTTGCGCACCGAACTTGAAAACACCCGCTTTCCGCCGATGCTCACGTGAAAACGCGCGGAGGGTGTGTCGGGCGAGCCTTTCGTGCTGTCGTTATTGTCGATTCCGATCTGCGCGGTGAACTGTGCGGCGGGCCGCGGAAGCGCCACTTGCAGAACGGCCGGAGCGTCCATGTAGATGCCGTGCTCGAACCGGGTATCGGCCATCGTGATAGGCGTGTCCCACACCGTTCGATTGACCAGCACCTTGTGGCTCTGATGCAGCACGCACAGGCCCTCGCTCGGGGCCGCCTCCGGCGACACCACGCGAGGTTTACCGAATGCTTCGGTGGTCCATCTTGCGACTTCCGGATCAACCGGCTGCGCCATTGCAAGTACGGAAGGAAGCATCAGGCATGACAAGAAAGTGGCGAGTATCCGTCGGCGCATCGTCTCCCCCCGGGTAGTTTCGCGAGATTAGTTCTCGTCCGTGTCCTTCCGTGGCTTCTTGTTCTTCGCTTCGTCACGGAGTGTCTTCTTACCAGCAAATCGCGTAGGCATCGACTCGCGGATCAGCGCCTGCGTGAAGCACTCCGGTATTGGAGTCGATCAGGATGGCTGCCGAAGATCCGAGCGACCAGCCGTCCGCGGATTTCAACCGGTGGCCTTTGCCTCGCAGCGCGTCGCGCACATCCGCGGCAATTCGGTCCTCGACGCTGGCTTCGCCGCGATACATGATGTGCGGGAAATACGACTGCGGAAAACTCCGCGTGGACCAGCGAGGGGCTTCGATCGCCTGTTGCACATTCATCCCGAAATCCAGGATGTTCACGAGAGTCTGCAGCGTGCGAAGGCACTGGTCGTCTCCGCCCGGACTGCCGAGCACGATGTGCGGTCTTCCGTCCTTCAGGACCAGCGTAGATTGCAGGGTGCTCCGCGGTCGCTTGCCGGGCGCGAGTGCATTCGGATGGCCCGGCACGAGTGAAAAATAGTCGCCCCGGCAGTTGAATACGAAGCCGAGTTCGCCCATCGCAACGCATGTGCCGTAGCCGGTGTGCAGGCTGGGGGTGAATGAAACGACATTGCGGTTCTGGTCGACGATACACAGGTAGCTCGTGTCTCCTCCGTCTCCCTTTTCATCGGCGTAGCGCACATCGCTTGGATGTGTATACGACTCGATGCCGCCGGGACGCAGGTCGAGGGAAGCGTGATCGGGGTCGATCATGCGGCGACGTTGGGCTGCGTATTCCTTGGAGAGCAGGGTCTGCCACGGAATCTTGACGAACGCCTCGTCCCCGAGATACTCGCGATCGGCCATCGCGAGCTTGATGGCTTCAATGCCGGCATGAACGTACTCGGGGCTATTGTGCTTCAGCGACTTGAGGTCGTACGTTTCGAGGATATTCAGCGCGAGCAGTTCGGCCGGGCCCTGCGTTGCGGAACGGTTCTTCAGTACTTCGTAGCCGCGGTAGTTCACGGATACCGGCTCTTCGACGATCGCGTGATATTTCGCGAAATCATCGAAACGAAACAGACCGCCCTGTTGCTCGGAAAACGCGGCCATCTCGCGGGCAATGTCGCCGCAATAGAAGAGGTCTCGCGCGGCTTTCAATCCGGCGTGACGTCCGTTCGGCGAAGCGGCCTTTTCCGCCGCGACCAACCGCTGCAGCGTGTTGGCCAGTTGCGGGACCTGATAGAGATCGCCGGCCTGCCACTTTCGATCCAGCGAAAACGTCTTGACCGTCGTCGGATACTTCAGCAGTTTTGCGCTCTTGAGAGACGCGGCCAGGCGTTCGTTCATGACAAACCCGTCTCTCGCCATTTCGATGGCGGGCCGCAGCGTATCCTCGAAAGTCATCGTTCCCCACCGGTCCAGCAGTTCGTACCAGGCATCGACCACGCCCGGCACGGTTGCGGAAAGCAGTCCTTCGCTGACCGGGATCTTGCCCTGCTGATGCTGCTGATACCACTCGATGGTTGCGAGTGCCGGAGCCGTGCCGCCCGCGTTCAAAGAACTTGCCCGCCCGGAGCGTGCGTCGAAAACAAGGAGCATCGCGTCGCTGCCGACACCGTTGTTGGGAGCATCGACCAGCGCGAGCACGGCTTGAGCGGCTACCGCCGCATCAAACGCGTTGCCGCCCTTACGGAGAATCTGCTCGGCAACCTGCGTGCATTCCGGACGCATGCTCGAAATCGCGTACGAACGGCCCCGCATGACCGGACGACTCAGGCGTTCGGCCGCCGTAATGCTGCGGTTGATGAAGCCACCGGCCAGAATGACCGCAAGAGAGGCAACGGATAAGAACGACTTTATGAAGACGGTTCGCATGAGTAGG
This sequence comes from uncultured Planctomycetaceae bacterium, assembly GCA_903863885.1. Lineage (GTDB taxonomy): Bacteria > Planctomycetota > Planctomycetia > Pirellulales > Pirellulaceae > CAIPEB01. The sequence continues at coordinate 28,391 of CAIPEB010000630.1, forward strand.
TTTGCCCCGAAAAATCCAAGGTCCCGCTTAAACGCCAACAGCCATCGTAGGTGAGGCCCGACCTGGAGGCCACTATCGAATTCATCCGTGTTAATCCGTGGCCTCTTTACCGTGTTCACTCGCTCGGCCGGATCACCACGAAGGTCACGCCGTTGCCGGCGACGCGTGCCGTCCACTGCAGCGATCGGTCCGGGGACGCGGGAAGCGTCTCGGTGCGGGTAGGGCGACAATCGACCAGCTTCTGCAACTCCGCGACGTCGGACTGTGGGATGTTCTCCGCAAACGGTCCCGCTTCGAAGGCCCGTTCGAGCAATTTGCGGGCTCCTTCACGCACGGACTCGTGAGGCGATTTTTCAGCCAGATCGTAGATTGCGGCAAACGTTTCCATGGAAGTGCTCGGGGCCAGGTCGCCCAGTTCCCGCAGTGCCTGGCACTGTGCGGCCGCATCATCGCCCTTGAGGATCTTCAACGCGTCATCGAACTTCCTGGATGCATCCTGGTTGGGCAAGGTCAGCCGATCCCGCAAATCGCGTGCGAAGCGGAAATAGGAATTGTGGTCTTTGTCGAAAGGGTATTCTTCGACGCGTGCCGGAGTGCCGAACGGCAGCCTCGCGATCCGCACCGTGACGTCGAAGCTGATATCGGATCGGGACTGCGTGTCCTCGGCGCCGTGGGAAACCAGCGCCAGGCGCACTACGCCCGCTTCGTCCTTCGATGCGAATACGCGGACCTCGCGCCCGTTTGTGCTTTGCGGCGGCAGCACCCAGTATCGATCGCCGAAGTCCGAGAGCATCGCCAGGGCATTGAATACCGGCGTTTTCACCGTGATCTTCTTGTCGGCTCGACGGTCGCCATCCGTGTCGCAATTCAGGATTCGGGTAACCGAATTCAGACCGGTGAGGTTCTGCACGGGCGGCCACACGGTTATCAGCGTTTCGCCGCGGGCGTAATCCGCATCGCGCGCGGCCTGCTGCAACTGGCGGCCGACCACGTCGAGGCACCAGGAAGGGAAGTAGCCGTTTCCCAGATACATATCCGCAGCGGCTTCATCGGGCGGTGGACTCCAGTCGGGGCAGGATTCGTGCGAATTCACCCAGAGGTCGCGATAGTAGTCCCTGTCGATCTGCAGCGCCATCTCTTTGGCGCGGATCAGTTTCGCCGCCATCATCTCGGAGCGGTTGTAGGCGTGGATCGAGATGAAGTCACAGGGACTGCCCTTGCCCGAGTGATCCCGGCAAAGCGACTCGACCCGCTTCGATCTCTTTCCGTCCAGTTGTCGATCGGCGAAGGCCGCATTCTGGGGCAGGGCACCTGCGGCGGAAGCTGTCGGCGAGCAATGTGCGAGAAACTCCGTGAGCTTCAGATTCGCCCCGAAAATGCCCCCCAACTCAAGACCTCCGATGAAGACCTTTTCCGAATCCAGTCCTCGATCTTCAAACGCGCGGAGGATGCCGTCGGTCGTATAGTCGTAGAATTTCTGCAGTTCCTCCCAGCTGGTGCGCCAGAACAGCGGTCCCAGGTCCGGTTCGTTGAATACGCTCCAGGCAAACTGCAGCGAGTTCTTGCCGTACCGGTCGATGATGTGGCAGGTGACGGTCCGCACGAACTCGTGCCACTGCACATAGTCTTTCGCCGTGGTCCAGCTGCGCCCGTCGATGGACAAGTCGCCGGGCGCGTCGGCAAAATTCACCAGCAGCCGCCGGCCGTAGCGGCCATGCACGAGATCCCACTCCTTATCGAGCCGGGCCCAGTAATAGCAAGGCGTTCCGGAAGGCTGAAACTTGCGGAGGTAGCATCCGCCCGGCGGAAAGAGGCCCGGCGCATCGCGGTTTTCGCGGCGGGGAAGGTCTCCTTCATAAGCCAGTTTCCATTGCTCGGGAGCGACGGCCAGCGTCGCAACCAGCACGGTGTGAGCCGAATCGTCGACGGCCTGGACCTTGGAGCGGGCATCGCGCTCGCCGTCGGCGATGAGCACTTCGTCGCCTGCGCGGTAGTCATCCGCGAGCGGCCGATTCGACGCGATGCCGTATTGCTCGTGGCCAAAGAAGTCCTCGACGTGCAGCAGGGTTCCTGCCGGCGTGTTCTCGATCGATGCGATCCGCCGGGTTTCGCGCTCGCGCACCAGATTCGGCAGTCGTGTGAGCAGCGACGGTTTGCGGTCCTCGGTTCCGGTCATCCAGAAATCCCGCTGGTACGTCCAGGCCCGGGGGTGCAGTTTCTGAGACTCGCGCATCAGCTCGTACGTTGGATTCACCGAGTCCGCGGATGTGCAGAATGTCACGTTGCAGAGGCCCGTGAAGAACGCGCCGTGCCACTGGACGGGCCTGGTGTCGAGATCAAGGGCGAAGTTCAGCCGATGAACTTCCGGGGGAGGCTCGGTCGTGAATTTCCAGGTGCCGGCGGAAGGCGGCAGCAGCAGTCCTTTTTGCGAACGAGCTTCGACGCGTACGGCGTACTCGGTGCCGGGCTTCAATGCGGTTCCCGGTTCGAGGTAGATGGCCAGTGCCTCGGTCTGCTGAAAGATCGCCCTGCGGGATCGAATCCACCCTGATGCCGGCGAGATGAACTTCCTGGCGGGCTTGAGCAGGGATAAGGGGGCGCCGCCCGCGGCCTGCACTTCAACCGCGACGGATTCGGGGTCGACCCGATCGTCCTTGGACTCAGCCGGGGCGGTCAACTCGAAATAAATGCTGGTGTTCAACGGCACATTCCGAGCGCCGTCAGCAGGCCGCGGAATTCCGTTCGGATCGGGGGCGTGTGCCGCCAGCGACAACGACTGGCCGAGAAGCCTGGAAGCCGAAGTCGCTGTGAGCAGACAAAGCAACGTGACCAGGGCAACGGCTGCTTGCTTCCTCATTCCCGCTTCTCCGGTTGATGGAACCCGAAACGCGACGGTTCCGGTATGCAACGCGTCACCGGCGAGAACGGAGGGCGTCTCGCGAGTGGACCTGTCTGCCGGGGCCGCTTCGGCGGCGCCTGGATTATATGCCGAGCCTGAGGTCGGGATACGGTGCGAATCGGGCAGGGCGGATTGCGCCGGAGGGTATGACGCTTGCAACACGCGGCCAATACCGGCAGAATTGAGCAGTTTCAATATGCACAACTGATTTCGACCAAAAAGGACCGCTCATGAGCACGACTGCCAACGCGCCGGCCACCAGGGACACCGAAGCTTCGTATGCGGAACGCTTCGCCCGGTATACGACCGCGATGCGCAACGAGATGCCGGATCGCGTGCCGATCCGGCCGTTCGTCGCGGAGTTCACGGGCGTGTATGCCGGCTACGATTGCCAGCAACTCGCTCACGACTACCCGCAGGCGTTTGAAGCAGCGTGCAAGTGCGCGGCGGACTTCGAATGGGACGCCGTTGTGGCGAACATGGTCTACGTCTGGACCGGCCTGGCCCAGTCCATGGGGCTGAAATACTACGCGATACCCGGACTGGAGATTCCTCCTACGACCGGCTTTCAGTACCGCGAGCCGTCGGAGACCGATGCGTTCATGAAACCCACGGAATACGATCAGCTGATCGAGGATCCGACGGGTTTTCTCTACAACGTCTGGCTGCCGCGCGTATCCACTCAACTTGTGCCGATCGGCGCACCCTGCACCTACAAGCACAACCTGGCGCTGATCAAAACCGCCATGGGAATGCTGCAGTACTTCTATGCGTTCGGACCGCAAGTGAACCGGCTGCGCACGGAGTGCGGCACGGTCTCGGCCATCGCGGGAATCCTCAAGGCGCCGCTGGACATTCTGGCCGACAAGCTGCGGGGGTATCTCGGCCTGGTGGATGACCTGTTCGAACGTCGAGACAAGGTGGTGGCCGCGTGCGAGGCCCTGGCTCCGCATCTGGCTCAAGTGGCTTTGACGACTGCTGATCCCACGGGCAACGTCCCGGTCGGTCTGTGGATGCACCGCGGCGGCGTGCCTTTCGTATCGCACGAGATCTTCAAGAACATCTACTGGGCGACGCTGAAGCCGATCGTGCAGGAATTGTGGGCGGCCGGCAAGCAGACGCTGTTCTATGCCGAAGGAAACTGGGACTATCACCTGGACGCGTTCGCGGAACTGCCCGACCAGAGCATCGTCTATCACGTCGATCAGGGCGATATTTTCAAAGTCCACAAAGCGCTGGGCCACAAGTTCTGTCTCAGCGGAGGCGTTCCGAACACGATGCTCGCGCTGGCCAAACCGTCGGAAGTGCGACAGCGGTGCAAGGAGATCATCGAGGGGGTTGCGCGGGACGGCGGTTACATCATGGATGCGAGCGCCATTGTTCAGAACGATGCGACGGTCGAGAACATGCGGGCGCTGACCGATGCCACTCTCGAATTCGGCGGCTATTCGCGCGGGCACAGCAATGCAGCAATGACTCCGGGCGGTCCCCGTCCCAAGCCCGAGGATGCCCGGCCGGGTGCGTATCTGTGGAGTCCCAAGGAGGGCAGGCCGCAACCGGGCGAATGCTATCCGTGGGCCAAGAAGCGGGAAGAGATTTCTCGCATCGAAGGCGACGAACAACTGTTCAAGAAGGTCTGGGATGGCATGGAGGGCCTGAGCAGCACGTTCATCTGGCAGTTGCTGCTCTCCTTCTAGATGACCTTGCGTGATCCTGGGAACGCTCGCCGGTTCACCGGCCGGTCCACTTTATGATAGGTCTCACGAGTGGTGCATTCGTGAGGACGCACCGCAACGCGGGTATGTCAACTCCTGCCTGTCTGCTATGCGATTCAGGGCAGGGCCTTCATTCGTAGAGCGATCAATCGCGGCATGTGTGCAGCACAGTGCGGGTGGGTCTTTGACCGGCGTTTTCTGCAGCACGATACGGGTGACGACCATCCCGAGTCGCCGGAACGGTTGAATGTGATACTGCGGGCGCTCGACAAGGCAGGCCTGTTGGCACGGATGAGTCCAATCGCTTTCCGGCAGGCCAGCGCCGAGGAACTGGCGCGCGTTCACGACCCGGCCTACGTCGACCTGGTTCGCATGATGTGCGATGCGGGCTTCAATTTCGTCGGTTCGCGCGAGACTCGCGTCAGTTCGCAGAGCTACGATATCGCAGCGTTGGCGTCGGGAGGCGTGATCGCTGCATGCGATGCCGTGATGAGGGCTCAAGTCCGGCGAGCGTTCTGTGCCGTCCGGCCTCCGGGGCATCACGCCGAGTTCGATCAGGCGATGGGATTCTGCCTGTTCAATCACGTCGCCCAGGGGGCCGAGCATCTGGTTCGACGGCACGGGCTGACTCGCGTCGCGATTCTGGACTTCGATGTGCATCATGGCAACGGGACGCAGCACCTGTTCGATCATCGATCCGATGTCTTGTACGTCAGCCTGCACGAACGACCCGGTTCGATCGGATTTCCCTTGACGGGCGAAGCGGATGATGCGGGTATCGGGGCAGGCCTCGGTTTCACGCTGAACGTTCCGCTCGATCGGGGATCGGGGCCGAAGGAGTATCTGGATGCGTTGAAGCGTCTGGCACTTCCCAGGCTGGACGCGTTTCGTCCGCAGTTCCTGCTTGTCAGCGCAGGTTTCGACGCACTGATGTGGGACAATTTTTCGAACCTGAACCTCGAGCCCGAGACGTACGGCCGCATCACGGAGTTGCTCGTCGACGTCGCGGAGACGCACGCTGAAGGTCGGATGGTGAGCGTCCTCGAAGGCGGCTACTATTTGCCGCAACTCGGGCTGTCGGTCGTCGCTCATGTATCGGCGATGCTCGGCGAAGGCGGGTCGTCGGGAGTCCGGAGTCTGGAAAGCCGAGAGTGAATTGGTCCGTGTTTATCCGTACCCGTCCGTGGTTTCCCTCCTCTGCCTTCGTGATACGCAGTCGCTCGGTTGTCCAGGAATGCGGGAAGGTATCTAATGATCCGGGGTCGGCGAGAACGTAACGAGGAAGCCCTTGTTTCAGAGAGGAATCTCCAACATGACCAACTTGTCTGGCGTCACGCGTCGTGGGTTTCTGGCTGCCGGCGCCGCCGCGGCCGTGCCGCTGGCTGCCCGGTGCGGCAGGGCGGTTGCTGAGGAAAGCCGTCCCTCGGGAGTCGTGGTTCCGCCGGAAGGAAAGCGGCTCCTGCTGGCGTGCAAGCTGGGCATGATTCCAAAGGACGCGGACGGCAAGGCTCTTTCTCTGGTCGACCGGTTGTGCCTGGCCGCAAAGGCCGGTTTCGACGGAGTCGATTTGGATCAGGCGGGTGAATACACGCCGGCGCAGGCTCGTGAAGCGGTCGCTCAATCGGGCGTGTTCGTACACAATGCGATCAATCACGATCATTGGAGCCAGCGACTGACGAGCCCCAAGGAAGAGGAGCGTCAGCGGGGGCGGTCGAACATCGAGCACTGTCTCCGCGTGTCGCACGCGGCCGGCGGGAGCGGCGTATTGATTGTCGTTGGACGCGGGGACGATGGTCCCGCCGAAGAGATCGAGCAGCGATGCAGCCAGGAGATTCGCAAGCTGATTCCGCTTGCTGCCTCTCTGGGCCAGATGATCCTCGTGGAGAACGTCTGGAACAAGATGTTCTATCAACACGACGCGCCGCCCGAACAGACCGCCGAGGCCTTCGTGAAGTTTGTGGACAGCTTCAACAGTCCGTGGGTCGGGATGTACTACGACATCGGCAACCACTGGAAATACGGCCAGCCGGGCGATTGGATTCGCGCATTCGGCCGCCGTTGCGTCAAACTGGATGTGAAGGGATTCAGCCGCGCGGAATCCAAGTTCACCGAGATCACCGAGGGCGACTTGCCGTGGGATCAGGTGCGCAAGGCGCTGGACGACATCGGCTATGCGGGATGGGCTACCGCGGAGGTGAAGGGTGGCGGTCTCGATCGGCTGACCGAAGTCCGGCAGCAAATGCAAAAGGTGTTCGGACTGGCTTAAGCTGCCTGCCTGAACAACTTCCTCGCAAAGTGCTTCGGTTCTCGGGCTTTGTTCGTGGCGGGCACAAAGGGGGGACGCATATGATCAGGCTGTTTGCAGTCACGGCGGCGATTTTTCTCGGCGCAACGGGATGGACCTCGGCGGCGGATTCGGATGATCCGCTTGCCGTCCATCGCGACGACCGGACCGGAGCAGTCACGATCACGATCGCGGCCCGTGACGGAATCGTCCATGAAAATGATATCCGGCGCGGGCTTGCCGAAGCCTGCCGGCTTGACCCGAATGCCTTGACGGGCGAATCCACCGATCACGTGCTTGACCTGAACAATCGAAGCACGCGCTGGCGGATCGCGGCTCTCAGTGCCGCAGTGCCCGATGTCAAACTCCGCGTGGCGCGTCCTGCCGATTCGGCCCCGTGGACGCTCGTGATCCGGTTGGAATCGGGAGAGGCCGAGCAGAAGGTGCGGTTGGCGAAACAACTTCTGCGGGAGCAGTTTGCCGGAGACCTGAGCGGCTATGGATTGAAATACGACGAGCACGAGTCTGAGGCATCGCGATCGCGCCCGCTCGCAGTGCTCGTGCACGGTTACAACAGCCAACCGAAAAGTCTGGAGTCCCTGCGCCAATCGCTTTCCGATCGAGGCATTTCCTGTGCGCTGTTTGCTTATCCGAACGATGCGCCGATCCAGGAATCGGGGCCGCTGCTGGCCGGTGAGTTGCGCAAGCTGGCTCGTCAGGATCGAACACGTCGCGTCGATATCGTGGCGCACTCGATGGGCGGGCTGGTGGCTCGCCTGGCGATAGAAGACCCCGGTCTGGATCCGGGAAACGTGCGCCGCCTGATCATGGTCGGCACTCCCAATCATGGCACGCAGTGGGCCGAATTCCCCGGAGGTCTGGACGGCTGTGAGCATCTGCTCTGGGACCCGCATGCAACGCTGCGCGAGATCGTCCAATCGTCGTTTGCCGACGGACTCAACGAGGCCCGGTCCGACTTGAAGCCCGATTCGGCTTTCTTGAAGCGACTCAATGCGCGGGATCGCAATCCTCGGGTGAAGTATTCGCTGATCCTCGGCACCGGCGCTCAATTCGATGCTTCCCGGTTCGCCGATTTCCAGAAACACGTGCGCGAGGCGGTGGCGTCGCACCGGCTGCTCAAAGTGCTCGAGCCGCGAATCAACTCGATCGTTGACGACTTCGAGGAAGTGCAGGCCGGCAAGGGAGACGGAGTGGTCGCAGTGGACCGGGGCCGGCTTGCGGGCGTGCAGGACGTCGTCCTGTTGCCCATGACTCACAGCGCGCTCACGTCGCAATCGGGAGTGCCCGCCGACTTGCTGGACGCAATCGTCATGCGTCTTGCTGAGGCCAATTGAAATCGCGGCGATCGTCCACGCCGCGGGAATTCGGTTCGGTCTGACGCGGGCCGGCCGGCATAACGTACGCATCTTCCGAAAAAGAACCTCCCGTGACAGCCAGCGGTTCCAGTTCGTCGCGCACGATGCCGACGTGTCCCGGCGCTTCAATGCCCACTCGGACGCGTCCACCCTCGACCCGCAGGATTGTCAGGCGGATCTCGCCATCGATGCGCAGGGATTCTCCCGGCCTGCGGCTGATGACCAACATGGTGTTCCCTTTCAATCTCGAATGGTGAAACTGCGGGCCTCTAATGGGTAGAGCGTCAAATGCGCCGCTCACCCATCAATTCGGGCCCGAGTTTTTCGAGAATTCTCCCGGATCGAAAGAGAATCTGCTTTCAACATGCTTCAGAATTCACTCTCCCCTTGGGGAGAGTCGGACCGGCAGGGCCGGAGAGGGGGAATCGACCGTCCCCGGACGCGATCGCGTCTGACACTCCCGCATTGCGGGAGGGTGAAGTGGGATTCTCAAACGCGTTCTCAATCGCTCACGGTCAGCCGGATCCGGTTGAGCACAATCGACTGGTCGGTCTTGCCGTAGGCATCGTCGTTGCCCACGTGCCCCACGGCCAGAATGGCGCCGTCCGCAAGCTGGACCGCGTGCGGATAGTAGCCCGTGCCGGCGCAGTCGAGACGCGTCCAATTGCGCCCGCCGTCATCAGTCCAGGACAGGGCCGTCGGGGCGATATGGAGGATGATGCCTTCGCGCGTCCGCAGAAGCTCGGGATGGCCGTCGTGGACGAATGGCGTCATGGTGACCTGCCCGGGCTGCCACGTTTCGCCGGCCTTTGTCAGTATCGACTGGCGTCGATCCTGTTTCACGTATTTTCCCGTAGCGTCGTAGGTAATCGCGCGGAAGACCGCGAGCAGATCGCCGTTGTCCAATTCGGCCGTGTCCCACTCTTCGCAGGAAAAGTCGGAATTCGGGGTGACGAACAGCGGCTCAGACCACGATCTGCCCGCTGCGTCGCGGCTGATCCAGAGGCAGTGCCTGGTCTTGGGGAGCAGGTCCATCCATTGCCAGGTGCCCGGATCGAACGCGGCTGCGCCTCCCGTGATCATCAATCGTCCGTCGCGGAGCCGACGTATGCGGGTGGGAAAAGTCTGCAGTCGTTCGTCCGACGAGAGATACTCGGGCGGCCCCCAGGTTTTGGCCGCATCGGCGGACCTTTGCACGAAGCCGGTCGGCCGCACGTCGCAGTACGTGAGCGATTGCCCCCAACCCATTCGCAATACGGTCCCGTCGGCCAGTACCGCGGCGCTGCCCTGCACGTAGCCATTCAGCGCCGAACTGAACGGATCGGAACTGTACGGCTGCCAGGTCTTTCCCTGGTCCGTTGAACGCAGCAGGACGTTCTCCTGAATCAGGCCCGTCATGTCGTACGCGGGGATGTCCTGCTGCGCCGTGGGCATCCGCTTCAGGATCTCCGCCGGCGCACGCTGGCGCCAGCCTGCAACAGGACCTGTGATCTGGGTGAAGGTCGCGATCAGCGAATTGTCGGGCATTAACCAGACGCCCGCCCACGAAGTGTACCCGGGCGTCTGGGGTGAATGATAAATCGTCTGTCGGCTCTGCTCCTGCACGACAACATGCCTGGTGCCTTCGGCATTCAGCAATGACGCGGTCAGCACGGCCATCGCCAGCGCCGAGTTTGAAAGCGCCGAGTTCGAAACAAAAATGCATGGAGCAGACATCAGGTGTTCTCCGCGGGAGGACGGATCGCCGGCCACTATTGAATCAACGTCTTCGGCGCCGGTCAATCAATCCGCAGGTGCGGTGCCGGGTGCCGGGTGCCGGATGCCGGATGCCAGATGCCAGATGCCAGATGCCAGATGCCAGATGCCAGATGCCAGATGCCAGATGCCAGATGCCAGATGCCAGA
>CAIPEB010000631.1 GCA_903863885.1 uncultured Planctomycetaceae bacterium
GCCAGCGGATATGCCGGAATCCACCGTCGCGATCTTCCGTTCATCAAGGCCTATCGTCCCCGCAACACGTATTACCGAGGTCTGTATGTCGACGGCGACGTGCAGCCGCACGGGTTGCCGATGACACCGGAAATCTCGGTAATATCGACGGTCCGACTGTATTACAGGTCGCCGGCCGCAGCTGCGTCGAAGGAGAGGCACACCCCCGAAGGAAAGTGAACGGGCGGCCATGTTGCCACCGCCGCGTTCATTTCGGCAGCGATTCAATCGTCTCACGGATGAATGTCGCCTGGACGACTATGGCCAGACCCAGTGGCGTGTGGAAAGTGAGTTGCTCGAACGACAGCGATGCGCTGTCGGTCTGCCGCAGCATTCCGAGTGCGAGTCCGATTACAAGAGACTTGTCTTCCGAAGCGACGACCACCGGAGCTCCGCTGTCCCCGCCGAATGTGCTGGCATCAATGAGTATGGTGCGCGCGGACCTCACTGGAGCCAGCGGATGCGACGCCACGAATCCCCGCCGCAGAATCGGCCAACCCGCTTCGTTTGCCTCCAGTTTGGCCGGGAAGCAGGGAATGGAAACCTGCTGACCGACGCGGATCTTCCATTCCTGGAGGCTGCTTTCGGTGGCGAGTTGACTGATGTCAAAGGGTTTGACAGCCGCATTGTCCGGCAATACCACCCGCATGGCAGCGATGTCCGTTTCCGGATGCTTCTTCCAAAGCAGAGCATCGCCGTTGCGGATCGAAACAGAAACCTCCTTTCTCGAGAACGTCTTGTCTGCGTTCTCCACACGATACACGACCTGGCACTCCGAATCCGATGTCTGCTCCAAGAAATGCGCGGCGGTGACAAGGATGGCGGACCGGTCCGAAACACTGCGTTCCACGGCCGAGGAAACGAAGAAGCAGGTTGCAGCCGATTGTCGGTTTGTGATCCGGAAAGTGGCCGCAAGGGCATCTTCAATCGGATCGCTTGCCAGGGCGCTGGAAGCGACCGCAGCAAGAGTTATCGCCGCATTGACGAGCAACCCGTAACAGTTCATCTTCTGGACCCCAGTCGCAGTTTCGTTCCCGGCGGACCTCGTGCTTCCTGCCCGACGGCGTCCGGGGCTTTCGCCGGCGTGCCACTGGCTATGCCGGCTTTGTAAGGCAACACTCACGGCCAAACCTCCTGAATTGGACGTATGACAAATCAAGCTGATGTCCGATGATCACCCCGGAGCAGTGGCAGAGCCAGTGGGCCACGAACGAAGCGGCCAACTTGTTCTTTCGCTCTGGCCAAGTAGCGTGCTTACGACCGCATTATGGAGTCTCCGGCGGCAGCCAGGTGTTCATCGCTTCGATCAGGGCCTGCGGCGAGACGGGCTTGCTCACGAAGTCGTTCATGCCCGCCTCCAGACATCGTTCCCGGTCGCCCTGCATAGCGTGCGCCGTCATGGCGATGATCGGGATGCGATGATCCAGCACGGGAGAGTGCGGTTCGCGGATGATCCGCGTGGCCTCAAGGCCGTCCATCTCGGGCATTTGCACATCCATCAGAACCAGGTCGTAGGGAAGCGTCTTCAGCGCCTCGATGGCTTCCGCACCGTCGGCGACAGCCTCGGCCCGCAACCCCAGTTTTCGCAGGATGCCCAACGCCACTTCCTGATTCACCACGTTGTCTTCCGCGACGAGAACTCTCGCCCCCTGTCGTCGAACGACGGACAACCCGGTGACGGAAGGGCGAGGGGCTACCGCGGATTTGCGGGAGGCGCGGGGAGAACGCTCGGGCATTGCGGCCTGGCCCAGCTTCACCGTGAACCAGAACTCGGAACCCAAACCGGATTCACTTGCAACTCCGATCTGGCCTCCCATCAATCCGGCGAGCTGTTTGGATATTGCCAATCCCAGGCCGGTGCCCCCGTAGCGGCGCGTGGTCGAGGAATCGGCTTGCGTGAATTTTTCGAACAGCTGAAGCTGCGCTTCGTCCGCGATGCCGATCCCCGTATCTCGAACGGAGAAGCGGACCACTGTATCGGTCTCGGTCTTTGAAATCAGGCTGACCTGCACGGCCACCTCGCCGCGCTCGGTGAATTTCACGGCGTTGCCGCACAGATTGATCAGAATCTGACGCAGGCGGCCCGGATCGCCGCGGAATCGGGCGGGCACATCCGGCGCAATTGTGCAGCGGAACTGAAGCCCCTTGCTGCGGGCGCGGAGTGCCATCGACTTGGATAGTTCCTGCAGCAGAGCGTGCAGATCGAAATCCACATTTTCGATCTGAAGTTTCCCGGCCTCGATCTTTGAAATATCGAGAATATCGTTCACCAGGGCCAGCAATGACTCGCCGCTGCTGCGGATCATCTCGACATACCGGCGCTGTTTTGCGTTCAGTTCGGTATCGAGCAGCAGGCCGGTCATGCCGATCACCCCGTTCATTGGAGTGCGGATTTCGTGGCTCATGTTAGCCAGGAATTCGCCCTTGGCCACGCTTGCGGCCTCGGCGGCCTGCTTGGCAGCCCACAGATTCTCTTCCATCTGCTTGCGTTCAGTGATGTCGAATACCGCGCCGTCCCAGAGTATGGACCCGTCTCCCAGAAGGCGGGGCATGGAGCGAGCGTGAAACCATCGGGTCTGGCCGTCAGCATTTCGCTGGCGGAACTCGCACTCGAACTGTGTCAGCGTGCGAGTTGCCTCTTCCTGTACGGCGTTAAGATGCGGCCGGTCTTCCTCGAGAATCCGATCCCAGAACGCTTCAGGATCCGCCAGCACTCGCTCGGCCGAAACGCCGAACACCTCCCTGGTACCTGCGCTCATGTATGTGTAGCGACTCGGCCCGTTGGGAGGCATCAGCAGCTGATAGACGACTCCCCCCGGCAGATTATCACCGATAGCCAGCAGCTGGTCCTCGGCTTCTTTTCGCTCGGTGATGTCCTCGATCATGCACAGGTGACTCGGCCCCTGTCCGTCTTTCACCGTCATGGGCGCGATTGTCATATTAACCCAGACGACGGAACCGTCGGGCCGAAGATAACGCTTGTTCATCCGAAAGCCCGGGATTTCCCCGGAGTACAGCCTCGCCATATTGTCGAGATCCGGCTGTACGTCTTCCGGATGCGTGATGCTCATCCAGTCGATCGAGACCATTTCCTCGCGGGTGCGTCCCGCGATTTCGGCGAAGCGGGGATTCACATCGTAGATCCGGCCGCTCCGCGAATCGACCAATGCCACGCCCAAGGGCGCCTGCTCGAACATCGCGCGAAACCTGGCTTCGGATCGCGCCACTTGCGTCAGCGCCCGTTCGGCTTCGGTTCGCATGGCAGCCAGTTCGGCCGTGCGGATCTCGACCTTTCGCTCAAGACTGTCGTTCAGTTCACGGATTTCCGCTTCGGCCTTCTGCTGCAGCGTGATATCGCGATTCGAGCCGCGCCGTCCCATGAAGACCCCGCTGCCATCCTGAATGGCCTGGCAGACGTGACCGATCCACCGCTGCGTTCCGTCGGTCCGAATGATGCGGAAACGGCATTCTTCCGCGTCCGACACCGAGAACGAATCTCGGAAATGCGTTACAAACCGGGCGTGATCCTCAGGATGGATGATGGACTCGAGCAGAGACGGATCGGCCATGAACTCCTCCGCGGTATGGCCGGTGATGCGGTGGCAGGAAGGCGAACAGTAGACGAACTTGCCTTGTGAGTCTATCCAAAACTCCCAGTCATACGTATTGTCCGCGACGACACGGTATTTCCACTCGCTGTCCCGCAGCACTTCTTCCGCGCGTTTGCGAGCGGTAACATCATGGTGCGTGCCGCGCATCCACAGCGGTTTGCCATCGTCGGTCCAAGTGATCACCTTGCCGCGGTCCAGGACCCATACCCAACTGCCGTCCTTGTGCTTCATCCTCGCTTCGCAGTCGTAGTAATCCAACTCGCCGCGAAAATGTCGCTCCAGCATCGCCTCGCTTGCCGCGAGATCATCGGGATGCACGAACCTGGTCCAGGTTTCAATGGACGTCGGTGAGATCTCTTCCGAGGTGTAGCCGATGATCTGCGCCCAGCGCTCGTTGAAGATCGTCTCGCCGGTTTGCACATTCCATTCCCATGTTCCGGCGTGATCGGCTTCGATTATGTCGGCAAGGCGCTGACGCTCTTTCTCCAGCGTCGTTTCGGCGGTCTGCCTCTGCAGCACTTCCGCCTCGAGCCGATCGCTCGATTCGAGCAACTCGGCCGTGCGGCGAGAAACGCGATCCTCGAGCTGCGCACGCATCTGAGCAAGTTCCTCCTGGGATTGAACTCGCTCGGTGATATCCCTCGCGATTCCGATCGTCGCGCAAACGCGGCCCGCCGGATCGAACAAAGGCGCCTTGAAGGTCTCAAACGATCTTGTCGATCCCCGCCCATCGGTGACCGATTCCTCCCAGCGGTGCGATTGTCTTGTTGTCGCTACCGTCTGGTCTTGCCTTATAAACCGTACAGCCACTTCCGGCGGAAACAGCTCCGCATCGAACTTGCCGATTGCCTGGGCCGGCTTCCTGCCTGTAAACGCACACCAGGCCCTGTTCACCGCCTCCATGCGTCCGTCCAGATTCTTCACCCAAGCCGGATCGGGGATGTTGTCGAGAACGGCAAGCTGCAATCGCGCGCTTTCGCGCAATCTCGCTTCGGCCAGTTCGCTGCGAGTCAGCCGAGCCTCCAACTCGCTATTGGCTCGTTGTAATCCGGCAATCTCGGCGAGCAATTGTTCCCTGGACTTGTCCTGCGATTTCATATCGAAGCCGATGCCTGCGATTTCATCGAAGAATTGAGTTCATAGCCATAATCGCGTCTGAAAAGCGACGCCGCGGAACTGTCGCTCGCCCCTCTGCTCCGACGTGGACGACCCGGCCTACCTGTGCATCCCTTCCTTCACAATCGGCCCTACTGGCGATGGAAGTTCAGGACGACTTTGTCACCCTTCAGGAACTCGGTGACCACAAAGTGGTCTTTGTCGATGATCCTGCTGCTCCACTCGGAGGTCCCCCCTTCTCCGTTGCCTTCGACGTAGTAAAGGGTGCCTCTGTAGATGTTGTTCTTGAATTGTGTCACGACGATCTGGCCGAACGAGCCGTTTTCTTCAATAAAGGTATGAATCCATTCTTTCTTCGCCGGATCCCATCCGGCCATTGCGAACATCCTGCCGTTGCGCAACCGGCCTCTGCCCGCCAGCGCCATCCCGCCCGCTTCGACCTTCCAGCGGACAAACCCCGTCATCGCACCGTCATCTGATCTGATGTCCCATTGGCCAGGGAAGTACGCGAGTACTCGAAGCACGAATTCTTCAGTTGCCCGAGACATGACATGCAACTCCTCGCTGCAGGTGACACCGAGCATCGCAGACCGTGTGGCGTACAACCAGCCTTGTAGCACCTCACCCCAGGGACGGCAAGCATTTCACGCGGAACGCCGTGCCGGGACATCCCGATGCTGTCGGTCCGACGTCACGGGCGGCATTTGCCAGAGCCAGTGCAAGGGGCTCTTCTTCCTCATTTGGAGTTGCCGAGCGGGAGGTGCTGCCCTTTCCGCCGATCATAACATCCCCTGTTTCCGCTGTTTTGCGGCCCCGCCATACGCCGGATTTCGCATTATCCGATATGGCGTCACCTGATCGCGGAAACCCGCATCGTGCTTTGCGGCCCGAAACTGGCCCCGCGTCACTTGCCGGCACGTACAATGAACCCGTCGTATCGGATTCCAGCAAGTTGAAACGGATGGCGCATGCCCGAGGTCAGGCAAATCCTGCATCCGATTCAGCAAGGCAACGCGGCCGCGGCCAGCGAGCTGCTGCCGCTCGTCTATGCCGAGTTTCGTCAACTTGCGCGGTTCAGGATGCGCAAGGAACGGCTCGGCGCAACGCTGAACCCGACGGCACTTGTGCACGAGGTGTACATCCGGCTTGCAGCGGACGAAGCCTTGAACCGGGACTGCCGTTCCCATTTGTTGCCGCGGCGGCCGAAGCCATGCGCAGAATCCTCATCGACAACGCCCGTCGAAAGAAAAGTCTGAAACACGGCGGCGCTTTGAAACAACGAGAACTTTCGGATATAGATGCACTCCGTTCGTTTGAACAATCTCGAACGCTGTTTGGGCGCTGGCTCGATGACAGCGTGGGTAGATCGAAGGGCGCTCCCTCCATTCCGCGGGTTGACGGGATCGAGTTCCCCGGGGACTATCGCGAGGCGAGCATTCTGGTGAAAGGACATACTCCGGCCGTCGATCCTCGTTTTCGGCAGATGGAGAACCCGGCGGCGGCAGCTATTCAATCAACTGAGGAGATTTGACTATGAGACACCTTTCCTATGGGTTCGTGCTGTTCTGCTACGACGTCAAAGCGAAATAGCCGTTGGTCGCGGGAAGAGTTCGAAGTAATGAGTCCGGGGCCGGAGGGAAAAGAGTCCACGGATTTGACACGGACAAAAATCAAGCTGCGCAATGCAGACAGTACGCCCGACAGTGTGCACTCGAGTGTCGCTGTCGGGCAGCGGGCCGGACTCGTCGGATGCACCCTTCCGACGCGTCTTCCCTTTCGGCTGATATACTCGGTCCTAGTTGGCGTTGTCTGAAGCAAAATTGGAGTTTCTCATGCGGCGACAGATGTGTTGCACAGTTGTGGCGGCCGGTTTGTATTTGTTGTCGAGTTTCTCGGTTGCGGAGCAGGGTTTTCCGCCGCAGCCACCGTCGTTTTCATCGACGGAGGTCAAGGACGACCGGACCATTGTTGTGCGGTTATGGGCTCCCGAGGCCAAGGCGGTGCGGTTTTCCAGCAGCGACTTGCCCAACGGCGGTCAGTTCGGCCGCGGCGTTGAAATGAAAAAGACGGACAACGGCGTGTGGGAAGGCACAGTTGGCCCCGCCCCGGCCGGCACGTACCGATACAACTTCAACGTGGACGGACTGGGCGTGATCGATCCCCGCAATCCTGCGACCAGCGAGTCGAACGCGAACACCTGGAGCGTGCTTTATGTTCCAGGATCGGGCGTTTCCGATTTGAAAGACGTGCCGCACGGAGCCGTCGCGAGCTGGCAGTATTTCTCGAAGTCGCTCAATCGATTCCGTCGCGCGCACGTGTACACGCCGCCCGGGTACGAGCAGGGAACGGACAAGTTGCCCGTGCTCTATCTGCTGCACGGCGCGTCCGACTCCGATGCCTCGTGGAGCACCGTCGGACGGGCCGGACTGGTACTCGATAATCTGATCGCTGCCGGCAAAGCCGAGCGAATGATCGTCGTCATGCCCATGGGACATACGGGGGCATTCAGCTTCGGGCCCCGCGGAGGCAATTTCCAGCGGCAGATGTCCGATTTCCAACGCGACTTCTGTGAAGATCTGCGACCTCAGGTCGAGCAGCGTTACCGGATTTCAAATGAGCGCCGTCACCGCGCAATCGCCGGTCTGTCGATGGGGGGAGCCCAGACTCTCGATATCGCGTTCTCGAAACTCGAGGACTACGGCTTCATCGGCGTGTTCAGTTCCGGCGTCTTTGGTATCGCCGGCGGCGCAGGGGGCGCCGGCAATGACGGCCAGTCCTGGCAGAAGCTGCACGAATCGGTGCTTGCGAATCCCGAGCTGAAGAAGGGGCTCAAGCTGGTCTGGTTCGCCACGGGCAAGGACGATTTCCTGTTGAAGACAACCCAGGAGACGGTCAAAGTCCTGAAGGCCAGCGGTTTCGAAGTCACGTATACCGAGTCGGAGGGCGGACACACCTGGATCAACTGGCGAGAGAATTATCTGCCCGAGTTCGCACAGTTGCTGTTCCACGATCGATAGCCAGTAGCCGGTTGGGGAGCCCGATGCTTTTGGCTGGTGCCTCAATCCGTGCTGATCCGCGGCCTCCCCTCCTCCCTTTACTCATGCAAGAACTTCGACGGACACATACACAATGCGTGAGCACTCGCATCCGTACCTGCATGCTCTGTGGCTGTCGACTTGCCTGACCGTCACTTGCCTTGGCGCGACGACGGACGGCGTGGTGGTTCCGAACGGGGACTTTGAAAAGTCCGCTTCCGACGGGAAGTCGCCCGAAGGTTGGACGGTCGGCATCGCGCCCAATACCAAGGCGACGATTGAATTGGATCCGGCCGTCGCGCATTCCGGCCGCTCGTCAATTCGTCTCGTCGATCAATCGCCGACGCAGCCGTTCATCTACGCGGTGATCCACTCGCCGAAAATCACTGTTCGGCCCGAGACGACTTACGACATTCGCTTCTTCGCCAGAGCGACGAACGCGACGGGATGCTCTGTCGGAGCCGATCTGGATGTGGGGGACGTCTGCCGCGAGAATCTCCCGGTTGGCAGTTACGACTGGCAGCTCATTACGTTCACGGTGACGACCCAGCCCGACGAAACGGAATTGACGATCCACTTTCTTGCCGACGGTTTGACGGAGGGACTTTGGATCGACGATGTCTCGATCGCCGCGTCGCCCCGCCAGATAGCCGGCCTGTCTGAAGTCCGTTATCCCAAGGATTTTTCGGGGCCCTTTCCCCGCACACCGGATGACCTACCCGAACGGCTCCTGGTATGTGACGCGACCAAGCTGCCGGACGAGACGTACCGCTGGGTCGTTGCACTGGAGGGCATCGTAAATCGCAAAGGCCCGCGGGTGTATTTGATCAACAAAGTCGCCCACGAACCGGGCATCTGGGTCGACGAGCAGTGGCTCGCATATATGAAGCAGAGGGGATACACGGGCGAAGAAGAGCGTCTGGCCGACCCGGAAGAGCTGGTCCGCCGGTTTCGCGACGAGATCGCGGGGCTGGTGGTCTTCGATCCGGAGCTGCCAGGCTCGATCAATGCGTCGTGGATGCTGGCGGGTTTGAAGAACTGCCTGCCGGTTTCTCCGGAGACCGCCGCGTCCCTCGGTCCCCGGCTGGGTCTGCGGGTCGTAATGGACCTGCGCGGAATGTGGAAGCGCAACGTGGAGGCATATCGCTACGTCTACGACCGCTACTGGGACCAGATGTGCCATCACGTTCTGGCGTGGCAGTTTCCTCCCAGCCGCCGCTTCTGCACGCAGGACTATCTGGTCGAGTTCAAGGTGTTTCAGTTCTGGGTTTCCAATCCTGACGACAAGGAGAAGGGCGGGGATCCCAAAGCCGAGATGGCGTTCGCCCACGAGATCCTCGCGAACACTCCGGCCAATATCCCGATGATGGGCTGGGTCGGCGGCGACGATCCAAAATATGTTTGGCTGACCGAGTACACGTTCTCGCACCTTGTCTCCGAGTACGGCAAGTTCATTCCCGGGTCGGATCTCGACTGCAACATCAGCGTTCATAGCGCCTTTCGCCCCGACGGTGGCCTGTTCCGGCAGAAGTCGCGCCGCCAGCCCAGCGCCGTCAAGTTGGAGAACGACAAGGCCTACGTTTCATTCAGCATCATGGAGGGCATCGACGCCTTGAACTACTGGCAGGGCTATCAGCGCAAGATGTGGGCCGACCCGCAGCGAGGACAGGCGCCCATGGGTTTCGGTATGAACCCCATGCTGAACGACGTCATGCCGCTGGTGCAGCAGTATTACTACGAGACGATGACGGCCAACGAGTCTTTTTTCGCGATGGTCTACCTGAACGAACCGGTCTATGCGAACCGCTTCCGCAAGTCCGATCGCGAGCGGATTTGGAGCGAGTGGCTCAGATCGATCGGTGATTACTGCCGTCGGCTCGATATGGATGGCGTCGAGGTTTGCTGGAGCGGCGTCGGTCGCCGCAACCTGCCCGCGGACGGAATCCTCGGACGTTACTGCCGCGCTCTGCCGGAGATCGATTACCTGATTGCCGACTGCGGCGCCGGCAACCGCGCGACCATTCCGTCCGATGCCTGCGCGAGTCTCGTCGACGGCAAGGTCGTCTTCCACACGCTCAACCACTACCACGTCTGGAGCGCAAACGAGAACATGAACGCGTGGCCGATGGACCGCGAGAACGAGCGGACGCTCCAGGAAATCCAGCGTCTGCTCCCGCACCGGCGTCCGGCGTTCGCGAGCACTGTGGGCACCAGTTGGGTTTACCGGCCGTCGTGGGTAGCGGATCTGCAGAGGAAGATGCCGCCGAGTCTTGTACTTGTCAGTCCGCGCGACCTCGCCCGCTTGTACCGCGAGAGCCGGAACGCCGGGGCCGGCAACGCGAAGTGACGGGTCCGGCGGGCAACGCGTTCTTGCGATGCGGCCGGGATTGTGCCCGAACCTGTTCCGCGGAGGGCGGCGTGAGCGATGTCTCACTGCGGCACGGTCGCCACGGTGGGTTCTCACGGCACAGATTGCGTGCTCGCGGTCTCTTCGGATCGTTCCGGCAACCAGGCATTCAGCGCTTCGACCAGCGCCGGCGGCGACACGGGCTTGCTGAGGTAAGCGTTCATACCCGCCTGCAGGCAGCGTTCCCTATCGCACCTCATGGCGTGCGCCGTCATAGCGATGATGGATATCCGGTGATCGATAACTCGTGATTTCGGGTCGCGAATGATTCGAGTGGCCTCAAGGCCGTCCATTTCGGGCATCTGCACGTCCATCAGCACCAGATCATAAGGCAGGGATCGCAACGCCTCGACCGCTTCCACGCCGTTCGCGACCGCATCAGCCCGCAATCCCAGCTTCCGCAGGATGCCCAGCGCAACTTCCTGATTGACGATGTTGTCTTCGGCCACGAGGACCCGCGCCCCTTGTCGCCGCACCATCATAGTTGCAGGTCGGGATGCTGGCGGCCTCATGCTGGATTCCGCCGAAGCCGGCGGCGACCACTGCTTTCCCAATCGAACCGTGAACGAGAAGTCGGAACCGACGCCTGCTTCACTGGCAACACGGATTTCTCCGCCCATCATCTCGACGAGTTGTTTGGAGATTGCCAGCCCGAGACCGGTGCCGCCGTAGCGGCGGGATATCGAGGTGTCGGCCTGGGTGAATTTCTCGAACAGATTCCTCTGCAGTTCGGCCGAAATTCCAGTTCCCGTATCGTGAACGGAGAATCGAACCAAGGCATCGCTGCCGGTCTCCGATACGAGATTGACTTGGACGGTTATCTCGCCACTGTGGGTAAATTTCACGGCGTTGCTTACCAGATTGTTCAGGATCTGGCGCAGGCGGCCCCAATCGCCGCGCAGCTTATTCGGTACATCCGCAGCAACAAAATGGGAGTACTTCAAACCCTTGTTAACGGAAAGCGCAGCCATGGGTACCGAGAAGTCGTTCAACAGAGCGCGCAAGTCAAAATCCACTATCTCCAAAACCAGTTTGCCGGCCTCGATCTTCGAGAAGTCCAGAATGTCGTTAACGAGCGCAAGCAGACACTCGGCGCTGGAGAGCGTGGTTTCGGCGAATCGCCGCTGCTCAGGGCGCAGCTCCGTGTCAAGCAAGAACCCCGTCATGCCGATCACCCCGTTCAGCGGAGTGCGGATTTCGTGGCTTACGTTGGCCAGGAACTCGCCTTTGGCCACATTGGCGGCCTCCGCCGCCTGCTTGGCCAACTCGAGTCGCTCGTTGGCTTGCTGCAACGCAAGTTCCGTTTGCTTGCGAGCGGTGATATCCAGAACCAGGCCGTCCATGCGCTGCGGCTTGCCGTCCGGACCGCAGTACACATGCCCGAGAGCCTTTACCCAGTGCTGCGACCGATCCGGCCACACAACGCGGTATTCCTCACGAAAGTCGCTCTTTTGGCAAAGCGCCATTTGCAGAGCCTGTGCGACCGCGTCGCGATCCTCGGGATGCACGGCTGACTCGAACGTGACATAGTTGAGATCACTGCCGGGCGATAAGCCGAACAACTCCAGGCTTGCACTCGAACAATTCAGTTCATTGGTCGTCAGATCCCAATGCCAGGTGCCCATATTCGCGCCTTCGACGGCCAGTCGTAAGCGTTCCTCCGCGTGACGGAGCTTCTCCTCCCCCAGCTTTCGTTCGGTAATATCGAGCGTCGCGCCCACGTAGCCGAGCAGCTTTCCGGACTCGTCAAAGTGCGGCAGAGCCTTGTTGTAAATGTACCGAATTCCGCCGTCCGGCCGGACGATCCGGTTTTCGTTCTCGAAGGGCCTGCAGTTCTGGAAAGCTTCGCGGAAGCACCGATCCAACTCGGCTGCGTCGTCCGGATGGATGCATCGGCGGAGCATCTCCTCGTAACTCGGCGACGGCTGGTCCGGGTCCAGCCCGTAGATGCGTTTCTGCTCGTCAGACCAGACCGTTTCCTGAGTAGCGGCAATGTAATCCCAGCTTCCGAGATGCGCGATCCGCTGACCTTCAGCAAGCTGTTTGCGCATACGCTCCATCTCGGCTCTTTCCGCCCGGCGCCCTGCGCGCGCACGCAGCATCGAGATGCCAAATGCCAGGTCGGCAGCCAGATCGGTAAGCAACTCGATTTCGCCGTGATCAAAGCTGTCGGGGGCGCTTGAATACACGACCAGAGCGCCCAGAACTTCGTCGCCGTCCAGCAAAGGCAGGCCCGCAGCGGAAGCGAGGCAATTCGCAAGCGCCGGCTCGCGCCAAGGAGCCATCCTCGGGTCGGCCGCAATGTTGTGCGAAACTGCTGGGTGGCGAGTGCGAATGCAGGTGCCGACCGGCCCTCGCCCGAGTTCGGTGTCCGCCCACACGATCTTCAGGGATTTCAGGTATTCAGCGGCGGCGCCGGTCTGTGCCACCGGACGTACCGTCCGGCTTTCGTCATGCTCCGCATAACCGACCCACGCGAGACGATAGCCGCCGTGATCAACCAGGATTCGGCACACTTGCCAGAGAAACTCGTTTTCGTCGGTGGCCCGCACGAGCGCGCGACTGCATTTGGTACGAGCGTGAATCGCGCGATTCAGCCGGCGAAGTTCCGCTTCCTCCCGCCCCGGATTGCGGCCGCCCTCCGCCTCTGCCGCAGTTCCTTCCGCAGCTTCCGATACCTGCCGATTTCCAATCGCCTGAGTCTCCCTTTGTGCAATCCGCTGCCGTAATTCGGCAAGTTCAGCAATCAGCTGTTGTCTTGATTTGTCCTGGTCGTTCATGGCGAAGTCGTTCTGTGGTCTTTCCGCGGGGCAAAGACTGCGGTCGTGGCAACCACCGAGCATTGGAATCGAACGCGCGGACACCGTGGCCGTGCGTGACCAACCGTCGGCAATGCCCCGGACAGCCCGTCCGGAACCGGTTACTGCTCATCTTGCGACATCCGTTCGGCAACGTTTCTTCCTGGCGATCAATCGGAACGGTTCCGCTTCTCTTAATTCCGATCGTCTCGGCTGCGTCTATTGGACACGGACAAGTTCGCGGCAGCAATCGTCAATGTGTCATCAGGCCAAACACCAGACAACCGGTGTAAGGAACTCCCCCAGTCCGTTCTACCGATCAATCCCGCAAGTCATGAACTCGCCCTGAAAGGCCATGAAGCCGGCCTGCCGCATCGACTCGGCAGATCGGCGAGTTGACCTGAAAGGACTTTCACCACGCAGCCCGCCGCTACGCGACTCCGGACTTGTTCGCGCGAGACATTGACGATCCGCGGGACCACAGACATTGCCAATTGCGCAATATCGATCGTTCGTCACTTCGCCGCCGGGGGCGCGGCAGTCGCGGGCTTCTGCTCCACAACGGTCCCCTCAAACGTAATCCGCGGATCGCTCACTTTGACAAGCTCATGCAGTTCGTAAACGTTGCGATAGCCGTATCCGTACAGATTGATGTACGTGGGAATATTCAGTGCCATCATCAGCGGCTTTTCCTGCGCGGCGATCTGGGACGCAACCGCCTTGCTCGACCTGGACCGCGGCAATGCGACCTTGGAGGCAAAGTCCTTCTGGTTGCCGTCGAAATTGTTGTTGCAGTAGATCAGGATCTTGGTGTCGAAACTCGGAATGACTTTGGCCAGATTGTCCTGGGTAAAGTCCGTGAAGGCCAAGTGACGTGCGCCCTTGACGTGGATGCGGTCGAAACGAAAGTCTGAACGGGAATCCAGAATAATGACTCCCGGTTCCTTGCTCATTTCAAGAAACGTGTTGAGGTCAATCAAGCGGCTGGCCCGGTGACCTTCCACCTCCGCGACCAGCCCCTTGAAGTCATCAAAGCTGACTTTCGCCTTGGGGTATTTCGCATCTTGCGCCGATCCCGTGGCGACGGCCAGAAGGAGGAACAACACTGCGAGCAACCTCGTTTTCATCTTAAGTCCTTTCTTGACACGTCGTCCCCAGCCGACTCCTGCTGACCACTCTTGCTGCCCACACCCTGCATATCACTTACCTCGGCGAGCGCCCGGTCCTCAGGTTCCGGGAAGAACCGTTCCGCGGACCGGCGCAATAAAGCCAGTTCCTGCCGCAGAACCGGTACCCGCTCCTCGGGGAGCGTCTGGATCAGGTTCTCCAGCATGGCCCGCAAGCGACGTGCGACTTGAATGCTCTCGCCGCCGAAATGGCGGATCTCGGTAGCTGCCAACTGCACGAAATCGTCCCATGCGGGCGTCCGGTAAACCAACCGCACCCGGCCGGCCGCATCGCGGACCCGCTCGTCATCCAGATAGCGGCTACCCACATTGCGAAGAAGATGATGGATCTGGTCGATCGCCAGGACCGCAGTGGTCGGGTCGTTGATCGCAGGCGAAAGTCCTTTGGACGCGATATCGACGATGATCCGAAAGGCGAAGGCCGGATCCTGTTCCATGGTGCGTTCCTGCCCCATCGCGATCGATTGGCGCAGGGTATCGGCCGAGAGACTCGCCTGGCTGCCAAACACCCGAAATAACGGGTCACCCGTGGCCACGAAATCGCCGACCTTGGGGATCATCTCGATGACGCAATTGTTGCGCTGCGCCATGGCAACGAGGCCTTGCACATCGACCGCCAGGATCACTCCGTCCGTGAGTGCCGTGACCGTCGCATTGAGGTTCCCTTCGAGCGTTGCTGGCGGCTCCCGCAAGGCGTGGTGCACCTCGACCAATCGCATCGGGTAGACGCTTTCGATGACATCCCGCCCCATCAGGGCAACCAAGTGCAGAGCTCCACTGGGGCGCAGTGTTCTGCACACGTGATCGATCAGGTAAAGAAAGACACCCAGATTTGCCAGACAACCGTACGCGGCCAGCCTCGACGTCAACGGAGGAACAGATGCGTCGATTCGGACCAACACATCGAGCGTGAAAGTGAAGGTAAATACGAACAACGCCAGAGCGAACTTGGTTCGCGGATCCCGAAAGACGATGGCAATGATCCGCGGCGTAAGTTGGGCACTGGCCAGCTGAACCGCCACCAAGAGCGCGGACGACACAAAGACGATGAAACTGAACATCGCCGAAGCCATCGTCCCGAGCAATGCCCGCGCGGCATCCGGATTGATCACAGCCCCCCACTGGAATGCTC
Organism: uncultured Planctomycetaceae bacterium; assembly: GCA_903863885.1. GTDB lineage: Bacteria > Planctomycetota > Planctomycetia > Pirellulales > Pirellulaceae > CAIPEB01. Next base: position 15,326 of record CAIPEB010000631.1, read on the forward strand.
CCTCCACCTGCTGAAGCAGCGGGACTGCCGCAAGTGCGGCCATCATGCTCAGCAGCGGCTCGATCCAGATCGAATTGACGAAGTAGTGACGAAGTCGAAAGCGCTGAAGCCAAGTCATTCGCTGTTCCCCCGGCCCCCGCGCCGAGATTGGATGACAAAGTGCGGACGCCTTCCTGCCATCTTAGTTTCCGGCTTTTTGCGGGTCGAGCAGGCGATTTGTCGTTCCTTTAGCCGGTCGGTGCATACGGTGACGAACGAGGTAAATGTCGTGCAACTGCGGATTATCGCCGGCCTTTTGAGTTTCTCGGCATGGCTGTGCGGTAGTAAAATCAAAGAAAGAAGGAATTTCGCCGCGCCGGAGGAGGAGGCGGAAGTCGGTAATCGGTTGGTACTTCTTTTCCTCCGGATTCCGGACTCCGAGCCTATCAGGACGTCCAGTCTCGGCTCTCAAGGAGCGAGCAATGGACCATTCGATTGCCAATGAGAACGAGTTGTACTTCGAACGAGGCGGGCCCGCTTATCGGCTCATGCAGCGGATCGGCTTGATTCAGCAGGACCGCCCGTCCATCAAGAGACGCATCATTGCGTTCCTGGCCGTCACCTGCCTCCCGCTGCTGGCACTCGCCTGGTGGGAAGGACATGCAATCGGGCCGACACCTCGTGAGTCGCTGCTCCTGGACTTCGCGGCGTTCGCGCGTTTCCTCGTTGCGATTCCCGTCCTTGTTATTGCCGAAGTCGTCATCGGACCTCGCACAACGACCGCCGGGCTGCATTTCCTGCGAGCCGGAATTGTGAACTCCGAAGACTATCCGGCTTTTGAACGAGCCGTCCGGCGACTCGCCCGGTTGCGCGAGTCTCTGGCGGCTGAACTGGTGCTGGTCGGGATGGCTGTGATCGGAGCGTGGGTCTTCACGGCCGAGACGGTTTATGGAGGTGCAATCGCAAACTGGCACGTCGCCGCAATCAAGACGGGCGGAAGCACTCGTCTTTCCTCTGCCGGACTTTGGTATCACATCGTTTCCGTACCCGTTATTCAGTTCTTCTGGTACCGTTGGCTCTGGCGGTATCTCATCTGGATTCGCTTCCTCTTTGACGTGAGTCGGCTCAACCTGCGTCTTGTGCCGACGCATGCGGATGGAGCCGGCGGATTGGGCTTTTTGGGTACGACGCACGCTGTATTTGGAATTCTTTCGTTTGGACTGAGCGCCGTTTTGAGCGGGGCCGCGGCTTTCCTGATCGTCTTTGAGGGAGCCCGGATCGAGTCATTCCAGGTTCATTTCATCACGGTCCTCGCCGCCGTGGAAGTCGTGTTCCTGGGGCCGCTCGTGATGTTCACCCCGGCACTCATGGCGGCAAGGCAAACATGGATGCGTCAGTACAGCTTGCTGGTAATCCGATATAACCGCGACTTTCACGAAAAATGGGTGGAAGGCAAAGCGTCCGAAGGCGAGCCGCTGCTGGGCACGTCCGATATCCAGTCGCTGGCGGACCTGGGCAACAGCTTTCAGTTCATTCGGGAGATGAGAACCGTCCCGTTCACCCTGCGAGTCATGCTGCAGTTGGCGGTTGTCACTCTTCTGCCGGCCCTCCCGCTGATACTTCTGGTCGTGCCGATCGAGAGAATCCTCGACCTTGTGACCAAGGCCGTCTTCTAGCGCCGGCAAAGGAACAAATCGAAAACGAATCCGGACCGAGCCAAGCGTCGGTAACGGAGAGGTTGGCGCCGCCACCGAAACTGATTGCGGCGCTGCGGCCCGATCGGCACAATGACAGAATCACCGACTCATCGCTCGCCGGCTCAATACGCGCCGGCTCAACACCGTTCCAAAGCGAGCTTCTTGCAAATGGAAAACCCCTATTCGCCTCCAGCCTTTGAATCGATTGCGGCGCCGCAGCTCACGCTGTACTCACCCGGCCAGATGGCTTGGGCCACTTTCCTCGGTGCGCCGGTCGCGGGATGCGTGCTGCTGGCGCTCAACTGCAAGCGACTTGGTCATTCTGCCGCGGCCGGTATTGCACTGGTTGGCGGTTTCGCAGTCACCGTGTTGCTTCTCGTGGTTTCTTTCTTCCTTCCCGACAATTTCCCGAACTTGGCGCTGCCCGCAGCCTACACATTCGGCATGTATCAGTGCGTGAAACTGCTGCAGGGAAAAGAGTATGAGCACCATCTTGCTATCGGCGGCACGAGAGGCTCGGGATGGGTGGCAACCGGGGTTGGAATCCTGTGCCTGATTCTGATTCTCGTTGCGATGTTTGCAGTCTTGTTCGCCATGCCGGATGAGTGGTTTGGCGAAGAAGTTGCTCAGCTCCTGTCCACTTCCGCGCCGCCGGCGTGAGTTCTTCAGGGGTGAGGCAGAACCCATCGAGACAGTTGGCAGACCCGTTCTTTGCTCTGCCGGACTCGTCCATTCGCTCTGACTTGGCCCACCGTCTCTCACGGTTTCGGACGCTCGAGTGGTCCAACCCGCTTCGTGCCAACCGCCAATTCGTCGATCCACAATTTCTGAGCGTGCGGCAGAAGTCCCGGCCCGAAGTAGGGCGCCATCAGGAATTGGTTGAACTGCATTTTCGGAAAGTCGGTGGATCGCAGCACGACGTCCGTCTGTTCGACAACGAGCTTGCCGTCGAACCACCCGCGCACGATGCCGTCTTGGTTCGCGCGGTCGCTTCCAAGATCGAGCGTGTTGAGTTTGAAGTAGGCCTCGATGCAGTGCCACTGATCGTCCCTGAAAAGCGTTTCCCGACTGTCGTAGAACTTCCCGTTGTATCCGCCTTTGAGTGGCCCCTGGGTTAGGCCGTGCGGCATGTCCTTGTTCTGGATGTCTTGAGCCGCCAGGCGCAGTTTGCCTCCGACCGGTTCGATGTAAAGCGTAAGGTGGCTGGCGGCGGGACCGTGCCACTTCGGGTTTTCCGTAGTGAGGAAGTGCGTCAGGTGCGGATGAAAATTCTGACCGCTCCACCCCCAGCCTTTGGAAAGCTTGAGGTAAAAGCGGATACTGACTTCGTCCGTGGGTTCAAACAGCCGCCGGACGGGAGATGATCCTTTCACGCCTGACTGGCGATCGGTCCACTCGTACTCGATGCATCCCTTTCCCGCCGCCGCGTCACCGACGATGCGGAAGATCGTTCCGTCGTACCAGCCTCGCGCGGCCAGACCAGCATCCTCGAATGACTCGCTGAAGAGGATGCCGTCGTTCCTCGGATCGGCGTTTGCATTTGGCTCTGCTGCCCGACCCAGAGAAGCAAGGGCAGACAACAATGCTGCCGACAGGGCGAGTGCTGTTCTTCGGTTCATAGTCAACTCGCGGAAGATTGATCCGGGGGAAATCAGCGGCTGACCGGATTCTACCAGCAAACAACGAACACTCCGACGAGCATCTTGCCCTGTTCGCTTTTCGTTCCAGGAAAGACCCGTCAGAAGCGGCAACGCACAGTCCCTTCGCGGGAGGAGACGTGACCATGCCCAAAGGGCGCTAACAGTCTGCGCAGACTGGTATACTGGCTGCAGCGGGTGCGCCACGCTGCGGAGACCTGTTACGTGCGGCGACCGAAATAATAAGGAGTGCTTTGTGAATAAGATGATTTTGATCGTGGTGGCCCTCAGTCTCTTCGGGCTTCGTGGCGCAGCTTTGTCACAGAAGGCGAGTCTGCAGGATCTGGCGAAAGCGGTGATTTCGGAGCCGCAGATCGTCATCTATCAAGCCAAGGAAGTCGTCACTCTGGATCCGGACAAGCCGACAGTGCAGGCAGTTGCGGTGGCGGGAGACAGGATTCTCGCAATTGGCACGCTCGACGAGTTGAAGTCGGTTGCCGGCAGTTCTCCATACAAAGTGGACACCACTTTTGCGAACCACGTGATTGTCCCGGGCTTCATCGCCCAGCACGACCATCCGCTTCTGACGGGGCTGTCGATGACAGCTGAGATCATTGCGATGGAGGACTGGGTGCTTCCACGCGGCACACAACGAGCAGCGAAAAGCCGCGACGAGTACCTGAAGCGACTCGCCGACGCAAATCGGAAAATGAAGGATCGGAACTCGTTGCTTTTCACCTGGGGCTACCATCAGTATTTCCACGGCAAACTGGCGAAGACCGATCTTGATGCGATCAGCGCTACACGCCCCATCATTGTCTGGCACCGCTCAGGGCACGAGTTCTACCTGAACACTGCGGCCGAGGCGAAGTACGGAGTGACCAGGGAGTGGTTCGACAAGTTGTCCGACAGCGCGAAGGGGCAGTCGGACTTTGCGAACGGCCATTACTGGGAACAGGGCACGTTTGCCGTTCTGCCCCTTGTCGCCAAGGCGATCGCTTCGCCGGAGCGGGTGCGGGCGGGTCTCGAGTTCGTCAAGGAGTACTACCATGCAAACGGCGTGACGCTGGGTTGCGAACCCGGAGGCCTCGGCTCGAAGCCGGCGCAGGATGCCCAGAACGCCGTGTTGAGCGACCCGTCAACACCCTTCCGCTTCTACTTCATCGCCGACGGCAAGTCGATCACCGCCGCGTTCCCTGACGAGAAGGTGAGCGAAGAGACCGAGAAGCTGCTTACTTGGGGTCGCGGGATGACGGCTTACCTGCCGAAGCAGGTAAAGCTCTTCGCCGACGGAGCGATATTCTCGCAGGCCATGCAATTGACCGGCGGCTACACGGACGGCCACAAGGGTGCATGGATGATGGATCCCGACTTCTTCGCCCGAACGTTCGGAGTGTACTGGAGCCTCGGTTACCAGATCCACATCCACGTCAACGGCGACGCCGGGCTCGACATGGTCCTCGATCAACTCGAAATCAACATGCGCCGACTCCCGCGCACCGACCACCGCACCGTCATCGTCCATTTCGCCGTTTCACGGCCTGAGCAGGTGGAACGCATCAAGCGGCTCGGCGCGATCGTGAGCGGAAATCCCTATTATCCGGTCGCTCTCGCCGACAACTATCGCACCAACGGCCTCGACCCGCAGCGCGCGGATGTTATGGTGCGGATGGGCGACGTGGAGCGAGCCGGCATCCCCTATTCGTACCATTCGGATATGCCGATGGCCCCGGCTCAACCTCTGTTCCTGATGTGGTCGGGCGTCAACCGGATCACCAACGACGGAAACCTGCGCGGTCCGGAACAGCGAGTGAGCCGCCTCGGCGCGCTGAAGGCAGTCACGCTTGAGGCAGCCTATTCACTGCGCATGGAGAAGGAAGCCGGAAGTATCGCGGCTGGCAAGCTCGCGAACTTCACGATCCTCTCCGATAATCCGGTCACGATCGATGCGATAAAGATCAAAGACATCAGCGTCTGGGGCACCGTTCACGAAGGCCGCGTGCTGCCAGTGACTCGATCCGCCGGCGCCCTGGGAGCTTCCGCATTCGGGCCGGTGCTTGATGAGCGGACTTTCGCAGCGGCGGCCGAGGCCGCTCATTACGAACACGAGCGGGACGGCCACTGCGATGTCTGCTTGATGGCAAAGTACTTCGGCGCGGCATTCGCTCCGGTGCAATAGACGGGCGGTGACATTCGAGTTGAAGACCTTTCGCTAGTTAGTTGCGTTTCGCGCCGCGACACTCCCCACAGCAAGACTGCGTCCTTTCCCGAGAGGCGACCATGAACAGCCATGGGCGATGCAACGCACTTAAGGCTCTTATCTCCGCGCAAATCGACCATCTGACATAACATCCGGCAAAACGAACTGATGATGCGAATACGGCTCCAAATCGGTTATATCAGCGTCTTGATTCTTGCGCACGCTTCAGCTCGGGCTGCCGACGATTCCAGCAATTACTCATGCGGAGACGTTTTGGTATCCCATGAGGCCGAGCGGGAGGGGCTCTATTATGACACGCCGGCCAACCGCGTCGCTTACAACGTGCAAATCGTGAAGATCGCCGAGGCCGGAAGCCCGCGTTACGTCACGGTCTTCCATTGCGAGCCGCGGAACAAGGGTCTGGGCAAGCCGGGCGATTCGATACGCATCGGCTGGTCGGAAGGGCTCTTCTCTTACAAGATGCCCGCAGAATGCGCCTATCGGCTTTGGGGCGTCCAGGACGACTCACAAAACCTGCTTTTCTCGGCCGATGCTTTCGGCGTGGAGGGTTGGGGCGGAACGGGCAACCCGATGATGGTCAAAGGGCTTCCCGGCGATGACTATTACTACATCTTCTTTCTGGCCGTGGGCGACGACGACAGCGACCGGAATGTGCAGGAAGACGACTATCGGCACATTTTACTGCAGGCTCGAACCAGGGATTTCATCCATGTGGATCTGCGTGCCGACATCGATGGGGCGGCGTGCTGGAAACCGTTTGACGACGCTGCTCCCAAGCAGTGGCGCCGGCCGAAGCCTGTTATCGACGTGGACGGAAAGCGAGTCTGCAATCGAATCGGCCGAAAGCAGGGCACCACCCAGGGACTGATCGGCTCGATCTGCATGGCAAACGGCGTATACCACTTCTTCTATACGGAGATCGACCAGGACAATAAAACGTACCTGTTTCATCGTGAGTGCTCAAATCCGGCAACGCTCGACAACACATGGTCGCGTGCTGAGCGTGTTTCCGACGAGGCGCTGATGGAAGGCACGGTCATTCGGGTAGCCAAGACGCCCGGCACTGACCGCTGGATTGCGCTGTACAACGGGTACGTCGACCCCGATCACAACAATCGCCTGCGGCAATCGCTTTTCCTGCAAGTCACGCGGAATCTGACCGTCATCGGTGACGGCGGCTTATCATCACTGAAGTTCTTTGCTCGGAGCATTCCGGGCTACGGGATCGGGGACAGCTGTTCTCTGCACTTGGCCAGCGGCAACGGCGTCTTTGCACAACAGGATTTTCTCACGGATCCTTATGGCAATGCGACCTCGCCCTCCGGAACCTCCACCGGCTCGAATAGTCCCGCTGCAGCGAGCGGGCTCGTGACATGGACGGCCATGGATCCGGCCGTGTACGGAAGCAAAGTCTATTGGGCCGAGTTCACGCTGCGGGAGAATGCAGGCGGACGGTGAATGGCTCAGTGCGATGCGTCCACAAGATCCTGCACCAGATATCCGTCCTTGATCGCCCGAATAAAGATCCGAGTTGTGCCGCGCACTGAATCGGGGACTTCCACCTTGCCTGAGCCTGAGGCGATGATCTTCCTGGTCGAAAGGTCTACTGCTTCAATCGTCATGGGCGCGGGACACTCGAAGACACCTTTACCTCTCGCCTCGATGATCCTCGGAAAGACACCGATCGCAGCAACTTCGCCCTTGGGCAAAGTGATCTCTACTGTGTCAGCCGCGCCCTTCCTGATGCTCGGGCACTCGCGACTCGAGAGCAGTTCGACAAAGTGCCGGTCCGGCGTGCCGGGAATACTGAAGAACACACCGGCGTAACTCTGCTCGGAACGGTTCCAGAGCGTGTAAACTTCCCTGTCTCCGAGAGTGAATCGATTGGCAAGCAAGCCGGGGAAATGCGATCTCACGATGGGTTCGCAGTCCATGCTCCCGATGACGTCGCCCACGCTCCGCAGCGTTTCAGCCCGATGCGTGAGAATCTGAAGTTGCTCGGCGGAGAGGTCCCCCACGGTCATCCCGATGCCGTTGAAAAAGAACCTCTTGCTCAAGTAGTCAAACGATGTGAGCGCATTGCCCCACTCGATGCACTTCACCTCCGGATAGACAAAGCGGAACGGCGAGATGCCGTAACCGCACATCTTGTCCACCAGCGGCAGATCGGGGTCACTTCCCTGGGCGAGCGTGCCATCAAAGTACATCGCGGCCGCGTCGGAGCCGCAGAACTCACCCCACATCGACTTGTCCGTGCCCGCGGCGTCCACGCCTTGACGGATCGTGGAGAGGTACTGCAGCAGTCCGTTGAGCGGATTCTGCGAGTGTTCGTGGCGCGTGTTGTAGCAGACAAGCGACTCGGCCTCCGAGTCGAGACGCACGGCATCCGCTCCCGCCTCACTGAGTATGCGTTGTGCGACAGATCGCAGATGTTCCTGCCAGCCCTTCGCCTGCGGACAGAAGTTCCAATAATCGGTCTTCCACTCTCCCTCGCCCTCGCCGCTCCAATCGAGGTTTCGATGTCCGGGCCGGTCCATCCATGCCCACTCGCCGGCGTGTTCCGCGCCAACCTTCGATTGCTTCCACACAAGCCGGCCCTGCATGTAGAGACACACGCGTGCGCCCGCCTTGTGCACTCGCTCGATCTCCGCGCGGTACTTCTCCACGCCGCCGAAGCGCGGTTCAAAATCGTAGTCGCCCAACGTGTGCGGATAGAACCGCCCGGCGAACGGACCGCTCTTGATCTCGTCCCCCTGCTTCCACCAGTAACTGAGTTCAGGGAACGGGTGCCCTCCCATGTCTCGTGCATAGGCCTCGACCTGATCACCGAGCAGCCACCTATTCCCGTCCCAGAAGCCTTTCTCGATGCCGCGACCTCCGCCGCGTTCATGGACCGGAATCGCGAGGAAGCTGTCTCGCGCCCACGCGACCATCGGTCGATGCTGCCACCACGTCGACCTTGCCCACTTGCCATACGAGGCTAACGGCGTTTTGAACAGCCCAATCCCGTCATATGTCTGAATGGCAAACGCCTTCGATTTCCAGGTCTGAGTAATTCCGAGCGGGAACTCAAGCGAAGCGATGCCCATGGTCAGTCCAGTCGCCTCGCAGGGAAACGCCTCGGCCGATCGGGCGCCATCGGGATGGAACGACTCGCCATAGAGGCGCTTCTGGATCTGGCCAGGGTCGTTTGTTGTCGGCTGAGTATCTGCTCTTCCGCCCTGGGGCGCGTTGCGGAAGAGCAACGAGTGCACGTCAAACTCCCTGTCGCGTATCTGCAGCGAGAGACCGGTTCCGGTCGGATTCCAAGCCGCGATCACTGGCAGCCACGCCCGCGTGCCGTACGCGGCACTCAGTGAACACTCGCCTTGGCCAAGCCAGCCTTCCTGAACGGGAAAGAAAAACTCCAAATCGCCCGCAGGCTTTTCATCGAGCGACACACCCTCGATCAACGGGAACAGCACTCGCCACACCGAAGCGGGGCCTCCATTCGTCAATTCCAGGCGAGTGTTCACAACCCCCGACTCACCGCTCGGATAGAACCGAAGGAGGCCTGAGCCGAGGCCGTCCGGCAAATCAAAGGGTATGCTCCATCCGTCCGCCGCAACGGCGACTTCCTCGCGCCGAACCGATACCTGGTCGGAGTCGATCTTCCGGCCGTTGGCCAACAGCGAGAATACCCGCCCGCCAGACGACGCGATTCGGTCTCCGATTCGCTGCAGGCGGATACCAACGCCGATATCAACGCCAAGTGCCACGCCGCTGAGTTGCCCCTCCACCAGGACCGGAGCCGTCGGCGCGGTTGCTGCAGGCGCAGCGACGGGGACCGCCGGCATCACGCCCCGCGGCGGATGCGATGCGACCATGGCAATTCCCTCGGCAGTCAACGCCTGATCCCAAATCGACAGATCCCCGACCTCGCCGCTGAATAACAATCCCGGCTTGTCGGCCGAGATGTTTGCGCCGATCCATAGCGGCTGATGATCATTCGGTACAGGTTTTCCATACCTCGCGGGCTCGGACGAGATAGCTCTGCCGTTCAGAAAAAACGTGAAAGTCGCTCCGTCGTACGAACCGGCAATGTGTTGCCATTGGCCCGTGACAAGCAATGGCTCCGACACGATGCTGTGAATGTCCGGCGACCAGACGGCGAAGAACCCGCGAGGTTGATCCCATCCGCCGACCCCGAGATGCCAGGCACCCTCGCGCTTGAGGACCATCTGCGGCCTGTTCGCGCATCGGGTGCGAACCCACGCGGCCACCGTGAGTTTCCCGCTCTTGGCCGGCAACGCCATAGCGGGCTCGAAGGGGATGACCTTGTATTCCGACGTGCCATCGAAGGACAGCATCTCGTCAGGCACGCGGTATACCGGCTTCACTACAGACGCGTTCTGCGACCGTCCGGCCTGTGGAATAAGCACTATCAGTGCGGCGACGGAACGTACAAGCTCGCATCTGGTCATCAGGGCCCGCGCGCACTCTGCGGGCTCTTGGCAAGATAGGGAATTGCGCATTGGCATTCAATGCGTTATACCGTCATCGTTGTATTTCCCACAGGAA